>JBLNAW010000244.1:0-7248 GCA_050259555.1 Solirubrobacterales bacterium | reverse complement strand
GCGCCGGCAGGGTCCACGAGTCGGCCGGCGCGAACATGTGGTCGTGCAGCACGAAGCGGTCGGCGTAGGTCCAGTAGTTCGGGATGTCTCGTCGATCCTTCCAGGACAGGACGTCGGGCTGGAGATCCGGACCCACGTACCGCGAGCACTCGGCGCTCGCGCGGTCGACACACCAGCGTTTGATCTGAGGCAGGGCCGTCACGAAACCGTCCATCGCCCCGCCGTTCACGTCGATCGCCGAGGCCTGCCAGTTGTGCGGCCCGCCGTTAGCGTGCCGCGGGGACGAGTGGTAGGTGCACGACTCACCGCCCAGGACGGGGTCGGGGATGCAGGCTCGCTGCTCGCCGACCACCGGGTCGATCGGGAGGCCGTCGGCGCCCGGGTAGGTCCCGAAGTAGTGATCGAAGCTCCGGTTCTCCTGCACGATGAAGATCAGATGGTCGAGCTTGAACATGCCCTGAACCTGGGCGGCGGCGTTCGCCCGCGGGGCGGCGGTCGGAGCGAGCGAGCTCTGGATCGCGACCGCGAGCGCGAGCGACGTCGCCAGCATGAGCGAGACGAGCCCGTGCGCGGGGCGCCCGTACCAGGTCACGAGCTGAGGGTAGCGCGTCGTCCCCCGCTCGGCCCCCATCCTGCGACCTAGGCCGAGCGGCACCGTTTCGGACCGTGATGCCGTAGCGACGCTACGCATCGCTCGCTACCGTTCTCGGTAGATGCGCGGCCATCTCCACCAGCGTCGACGTATCGCGGCGACGGCGTTCGTCGCTGCCTTGTTCCTCGCCGTCCCGCTGCAGGCCTTCGCGGGCGACCCGCTCACGGACGCCCGTCACGAGCTCCAGCAGACGAAGGAGCGGATCCGCGCTCGGGCGGCCAAGATGCGCGAGCTCCAGCACGAGATGAACCGCATCGCGACCCGCATCGGCCAGACCGAGTCCGAGATCGCTCACACGGTCGCGAGGCAGCGTGCGCTCACGCAGAGCATCCGGGTCCTCGAGGCTCGGCGCGCGATCCTCCAAGGTCGCCTGGACCTGCGCACCCGCGAGGCGTACATCCTCGGGCCGGGCGCTCCGATCCTGTACCTGCTCACCGCGACCTCCGCGGAAGACGCCGCGAATCGGATCGGGCTCCTCGACGAGATGAATCGTCGAGACAGCCTGCTCGCGAGCAAGGTCCTGGACGCCGAGAACCGGCTCGATATGGCCCGATCCGAGTTCGACCGGAACGAGGCGATCCTGAAGATGGAGGGGCAGCAGCTCGCGCTCGACCGTGCCGCCTTGCACCGCAAGCTGCTCGATTCCCGCGATCTCTTCGCGCAGCTGCAGCAGCATCAGGAGGAGGTCCTGTTCCAGATCTCCAAGATCCACCCGTTCGCCCTGTGCCCCGTCCAGGGGCCGCACGCGATCGCCGACGCGTTCGGGATCTGGGTGCAGCGCTCCAAGGCTCGGGGCGGCGACCACGTCCACCAGGGCGACGACATCAGCGCCGCGATGGGGACCCCGATCGTCGCGCCGTTCGACGGGACCGCCGTGGCCGTACCGAACAAGATGGGCGGCCTCGCGGTCAAGGTGTTCGGGAAGTACGGCTACGTCTACAACGCCCACCTGTCCTCCTACGGGAAACTCGGAGCCGTGAGCAAGGGCGACGTGATCGGCTACGTGGGCGCGACGGGCAACGCCGGCGGTCCGCACGACCACTTCGAGTGGCATCCGGGCAACGGACCGGCTGCAGACCCGTACGCGTTCCTCCTACAGGTCTGCTAGGCGCTCCGCGTCTTCGCGCGGCATCGGACCGAACACGCTGACCGGCGGCGGCAGCGCCGCGACCGCGCGCTCGACCGTCTCCGAGACCTCGGCGGCGACCTTGGCCATCTCCTCGGGGATGAGGGAGCGCATGCGCACCAGCGCGTCCTCGAGGAGCATCGCGAGCTCGGCGTTCTGGATCGTCATCTGCGCCGAGAGCGAGCGCTCGATCTCCTCGCTGCGGCGGCGGAACTCCTCGGCCAGCGCGAGCAGGAGGGCGTCCAGGCGCTCCTGGAGATCGTCGGCCGCCTCGAGCGACGACAGCGCGATCGTGCCGTCGGAGGCCGTCGCACGGATCTCGGCGAGCGCTCGCGAGATGCCCATCAGCTCGTCGTGGAGCCGGTCCGAGCGCAGGCCGAGGGCCTGGAACCGCTCCTCGGTGAGGGTCATCACGCTCCGGATCGCCTGGACGTGCTCGGCGGAGGCGGGCGGCTGCAGGGCCTGCAGCTCCTGCATCTTGGCCGCGGCCTCGGCCGCCGCCCGGGCGCGCCGCTCGTTCTCGCGGGCGATGCGCTCGGCCTGCCACCAGGCTCGAAAGCTCTGCCAAAGGGACGGCCGCGTGGTTCCCGCGTGCGCGAAGCCCTCGGGGACCGGCGCCGGGCTCACGGTCTCGATCACGAGCGGGACGCTCACGCGCGACGGGTCGGTCGCGACCTCGTGCGACGGCGTTCGGGTCTCGGCCGCGGCGAGGTCGACGAGGGTCGCGCTCGGCCGCAGGCTGCGTTCGACGGTGCGGAGGCCGCCCTGGAGCGCCTCGAGCCGCCGGCTCACGGTTTCGTGCCCGGCATCGAGCTCCGCAGGTTCGTACTTCAGGTGCTCATCCACCGCCACCAAGACCTCCCGACCGATGGCGAACCGGCTCCGACCTTCGGGACCGTCACCTGGACCTTCGGCCTAGGAGGACCCCACCTTGAGCGGCGTCTCGACGTCCACGGGCACCTCGAGCCGACGACGCACGAGGGCCATCACGGCGAGGCCGGCGAGGATCGCGATGACGCCCCCACCCACGAAGCCCACGCGCGGGCTCAGGTGCTCACCCACCACGCCGGCGATCGGACCACCGATCGGGGTGCTCCCGATGAATACGACCGTGTAGATAGCCATCACACGGCCGCGGAGCTCGGAGGCGGCGTTCAGCTGGAGGGTCGAGTTGCCGGTGATCGCGAACGCGGTGCTCACCGCCCCGACGAAGGGTGCGACGACCCAGGCGACGGGCAGCGTGGGCGCGAGCCCGAGCAGCGTGTTCGCCGCACCGAACGCGAGGGCGAACCAGGCGAGTCGGAGCACGGTCGAGCCTTTCGAGCGCGACGCCATCGTGATCGCTCCGACGAGCGAGCCCGCCCCCATGAGCCCCATCAGCACGCCGAGGGTCGTCCCGCGGCCCCCGAAGGTGCGCTCGGCGAGCAACGGCACGAGGACGGCGAAGTTGAAGGTGAAGGTGAAGACCATCGCCATCAGCAGGAGCGGGAGCCGGAGCAACGGGCTGCGCCACACGTAGCCGACCGCCTCCCGGATCTGCCCGCGGGCCTTGGCCGCGAACTCGCGCGGGTGGAGCTCGGCGGTCCGCATCGCGACGAGGGCGACGACGACCGCCAGGTACGTGATGCCGTTCACCAGGAAGACGGCGGCCGTGCCGACGGTCTCCGCCATCACGCCGGCGATCACGGGCCCGATGATGCGCGAGCCCGTGAACGTCGCGGTGTTGAGGCTCATGGCGTTCGTGAGGTCCTCGGGCCCCACCATCTCGAGGTAGAAGGTCTGGCGGGTGGGCATGTCGATCGCGCCGACGATCCCGGTGAGGAACGAGAGCAGGTACACGTGCCACACGCGAACGACCCCCGTCACGTCGAGCGCGAACAGCGCGAACGCGAGCACGGCGTAGATCCCCTGCGTCCACACCTGGATCCTGCGGTTGTCGAACCGGTCGGCGATCACCCCGCCCCAGGCGCCGAACAGCAGGATCGGGAGCGCGCCGAGCGCCGTGTCGATGCCGAGGGCCACGCCGCTGTTCGTGAGATGGAGCACGAGCAGGGGCGCGGCGGTCCACTGCATCCACGTCCCGATGCCCGAGAGCAGCTGCCCACCGATGAACAGCCGGAAGTTGCGGACCCGGAGCGAGCGGAACGTGCGCTCCATGAACCCGCCGGAGGGTGGCGTCGCCGGTCCGGCGGTTCGCTGCTCCATGCCCCTCAGGGTACGGTTCCCGCACGCGTTCGCGGCTCCGAGCGCCGAGATCGCCCTCGGATGAACCGGATGGCCGCGACCGCCGTAGTTCCCAGCACATCGACAAGGAGGGACCCGATGAAGAAGACCTTCGGGACGCTCGTGCTCGTGGGGGTGCTCTTCGCCGCCTTCGTGATCCCGGCCTCGGCCCGGGACCGGGGAACCCGCCCGGACGCGAACACGGCCCGCATCACCGTCGAGCGCGTGAGGATCGTCGACTTCGCGTTCCGCCCCCGCGTGATCGACATCTCACGGGGGACGCGGGTCCGGTGGACGAACCGGGGCTCGGTCTCGCACACGACGACCTCGAACAACGGGACCTGGGACTCGGGCAGCATCGCGCCGGACGGGACGTTCAGCCGCGTCTTCCGGACCGCCGGCACGTTCCGCTACCACTGCTCGATCCACCCCGACATGAAGGGGAAGATCGTCGTCACGTAGCTGAGATTCAGGAGGTGGCGCGGCGGTCGACGGCGTAGCACGAGCCGTCGGCCCGCTTCGCGAGCTGCTTCATCTCGGTCGCGATGGAGACCACCTCGCCGAAGTGGCCGAACGCCCGCACCGCGGTCGTCGCCACGCCGATCGACATCGACACGAGGGGGTAGCGCATCGGCTCTCCCCGGCGATCCGTCGCCTCGACGAAGCCCTGCTCGAGCTCCTCGGGCCCGTAGAAGGCGAGGATCTCCTTGTCGAAGTGCCCGCAGATCCAGGCGGCGGCCTCCTCCGCCGCCTCGGCGGGGACGAGCGCGACGAAGTCGTCGCCGCCGATGTGACCGACGAACCCCGCCGGGCCGGCGAACCGCGTCACGGCCTCGTCGAGCACGCCGGCCGCCGCGAGGATCACCCGATTGCCGACGTCCCACCCCTTCGTGTCGTTCAGCGCCTTGAAGTGATCGAGGTCGGCGTAGAGGAGGGCGAACTCGTCGCCCCGCTCGAGGGAGCGGCGGATCTCCTCCTCGATCAGGACCGTGCCGGGCAGGCCCGTGAGCGGCGAGAGCGAGCGCATGTCGTGGAGCCGGCGGAGCGCTGCGCGCACGCGCGCCAACAGCAGCTTGGGCTCGAAGGGCTTGACGATGTAGTCGTCGACGCCGATCGACAGGCCGCGCATGCGATCCTCGGGCAGGCTGCGCGCCGAGACCACGATGATGCCCATCCCCGTGAGCCGCGCCCGGGCGCGGAGCTCGTGGGCGACCTCGAACCCGTCGATCGTGGGCAGCATGATGTCGAGCAGCACGAGGTCGGGACGCCACTCGGCGACCTTGTCGAGCGCGTCCTGGCCGTCGAACGCCACCGCCACGTCGAACCCGGCGGTCACGAGCGTGACCTCGATGAACTTGGTGATGTCGGGGTCGTCGTCGACGACGAGGATCTTCTCCGCCATGGACCTCCGCTCCGGTTCCCAGGACAGATATCGGCCGGCCGGGGGATGCGCTGGAGTCGGCGCGGCGCGTCCGTTTGCCCTACCCTTCGGCCCAACCGTCGCACGGAGGAGGTCCCGAGTTCGATGCCCGAGCGCCTGACGATCGTCTTCATGCCGGAGAGCGCCTACGGCCCGACGAACAACTGCATCGGGATCGGCAAGGTCCTCGAGCAGCGCGGCCACCGCGTCGTGTTCGCCGCCGAGGCGTCGTGGAAGGGCAAGCTCGAACCCCTCGGGTTCGAGGAGGACCTGGTCGACCTCGCCCCCCCGCCCGAGGGCGAGCAGGACGCCGGCCAGTTCTGGACCGACTTCATCACCGAGACCGCCCCCGAGTTCCGCAAGCCGACGATCGAGCAGCTCTCGACCTTCATCGAGCCGGTCTTCGCGTCCCTGATCGACGGGGCGCGCTACTGCGAGCCGCAGCTGAAGGCGATCTTGGACCGCGCGAACCCCGACGTGATCGTCGAGGACAACGTCAACGCGTTCCCGGCGCTGCTCACCCATGGCGCGCCGTGGGTGCGGATCATGTCCTGCAACCCGCTCGAGATGAAGGATCCGGCGCTCCCGCCGACGTTCAGCGGCTATCCGACCCTCGACCACACCGGCTGGGACGACTTCCGCGCCGAGTACGAGCGCTCGCACCGGGCCACGTGGGAGGCCTACGACGCCTTCGTGCTCGAGGCCGGCGCGCCCCCGCTCCCCGATCTCGAGTTCATCCACGAGTCCGAGCACCTCAACCTGTCCATCTACCCCGAGATCGCCGACTACCCGCGGGAGCGCGCGCTCGCGCCGACGTGGCACCGGCTGGAGTCGAGCGTCCGCGAGACCGAGGCGCCCTTCGAGGTCCCCCGATCACTGCGCGACGGTGAGGGCGCGCTCGTGTACCTGTCGCTCGGCTCGCTCGGCTCGGCGGACGTCGAGCTGATGAAGCGGCTCGTCGACGTGCTCGGCCGGACCCGGCACCGCTACATCGTGTCGAAGGGACCGCGCGCCGAGGACTTCGAGCTCCCCGGGAACATGTGGGGAGAGGCTCGGGTTCCGCAGACGTCGATCGTCCCGCTCGTCGACCTCGTGATCACCCACGGCGGGAACAACACGACCACCGAGGCCTTCCACTTCGGCAAGCCGATGATCGTCCTGCCCCTGTTCTGGGACCAGTACGACAACGCGCAGCGGGTGCACGAGCTCGGCTACGGCGTGCGGCTGGACACGTACGCCTTCGAGGACGCCGAGCTGCAGGGCGCCGTGGATCGCCTGCTCTCCGACGCCGAGCTCCGCGAGCGGATGGCGGCGAACGGCGCGAGGATCCGAGCCGCCGACGGCAAGCGGAAGGCGGCGGACCTCATCGAGGCCGTCGGGCGCGATCGCGGGACGGGCTAGCCCCAGCGCTTCGGGTTCGTGGAGTCGACGTCGAGCTCGCCGCGCGGCGCCGCGAACTTGCCCGTGCCGCCGCGGTACCCGAGCCGCCCTTTGCCCTGCCACGATCCCTCGCCGGGGACGAGCCCCGCGTACTCGACGGTGTCGCCGTCGTCGAACACGAACGAGGCCCACACGAGGATGCGGCCGGGGACCGTCGTGGGCGTCTGCTTCAACCGGACGGTGCCGACCTGCGCGCCCCACTCCCCCTTGCGCCAGTCCTTCCCGATGTCCTCGAAGAGCTGCTCCTCCCGGACCGAGACGTCGCCGAACGTCGCATCGGCGAAACTCGCGCCCGCCTCCTGAACGTTCCCGCCGCTGATCACCGGGAAGTCGTATCCGGACGCCTGGGCCATGTCCCCCTCCTTCATGGAGCTGCCGCAGCCGTTC
>JBLNAW010000243.1:0-22681 GCA_050259555.1 Solirubrobacterales bacterium | reverse complement strand
CGGACAGATCCAGGGACTCCACCGGGCAGGTGCGGTGGCACTGGCCGTTTCCGCCATCTAGCCCGAACTCAGGAGTCGGGGCGGCCGGGGCGGCCGCCCCCCCCCCCCCCCCGACCGCTATCAGCGCGAGCCGTGCTCCTGCCCGCGGCTGAAGCGGCCGTGGAACTCGAACTCGGGATGGTGAGCGATCCGCTCCTGACCCACCGCGAAGTCACCTTCGTGCTCCCGTTCGTGCGAGGGCGTGTCACGATCCTGCCCGCGGCTGAACCGGGGCCGGACGTGCTTGTCCGGGGAATCCGCCCAGCGCTCCTGACCCCGACCGAACCGGGGTCTGATGGCCGTCTCCTGCATGTGCCCTCACCTCCTTTGGTTCTATCGTACAGCGATATATCTGAAGCGAGAGCCCGAGAGGGGATTTGACACCTGCGGCATCGTGCGGGTAGATATATCGGAACGATATATGCGTTCGATATATCGGAGCGCAACACCACCCAAGGGAAAGGACCTACCACCGGATGCTCGAACTCGCGATCCTCGGCCTGCTGAAGGAGCGGTCGATGCACGGCTACCAGCTCTCGAAGCGGCTCACCGACGCCCTCGGCGGCTTCTGGCGCGTCTCGTACGGGTCCCTGTACCCGACGCTGAAGCGCCTCGAGCGCGAGGGCGCCGTCGAGCAGGTCTTCGACGAGGTCGCCGTCGGCCGCCGCAAGAACGTCTACCGCATCACCGAGACCGGCGAGACCTTGTTCCTCGAGCTGCTCGAGGAGACGGGCCACGACACCACCACGGAGGACACGCGCTTCCGCGTACGTCTCGCGTTCTTCAAGTACCTCGCGCCCGACGCCCGGATCCGCTTGCTCGAGCGCCGGCGCTCGCACCTCGAGGATCGCCTCTCCACGATCAAGGCATCGCTCTCGACCACGCGCGAGCGGTTCGACACGTACACCCTGTCCCTCATGCAGCACGGCAGGGACACCACCGAGCAGGACATCGCCTGGCTGAACGGCCTCATCGCGGCCGAGCGTCGGCAAGGCACCACGACCACGACGACAGGAACGACGAAGCGGCGCGAGGCACGCGCACTTCGCAGGAAGGAGCGCACCACATGAGCAAGGTCCGTCTCGCGATCATCGGCGTCGGCAACTGCGCGTCGTCGCTCGTGCAGGGTCTCGAGTACTACAAGGACGCCGCGCCGGAGGACACGGTCCCGGGCCTGATGCACGTGGACCTCGGCGGCTACCACATCCACGACGTCGAGATCGTGGCCGCGTTCGACGTGGACGCGAAGAAGGTCGGCAAGGACGTGGCCGAGGCCGTCTTCACGGAGCCGAACAACACGATCAAGTTCTCGGACGTCCCGCCGGTCGGCGTGACGGTGCAGCGGGGTCCGACCCTCGATGGTCTCGGCAAGTACTACCGAGAGGTCATCGAGGAGTCCGACCAGCCCGAGGTCGACGTCGCACAAGCCCTCCGCGACGTCGAGGCCGACGTCGTCGTGTGCTACTTGCCCGTCGGCTCGGAGCAGGCCGCGAAGCACTACGCGCAGGCGGCGATCGACGCGCGGGTCGCGTTCGTGAACTGCCTGCCGGTGTTCATCGCGAGCGACCAGACGTGGGCGCGCAAGTTCGTGAACGCCGGGCTCCCGATCGTCGGCGACGACATCAAGAGCCAGGTCGGGGCGACGATCACGCACCGCATCCTCACGAAGCTCTTCGAGGACCGCGGCGTGAAGCTCAACCGGACCTACCAGCTGAACTTCGGCGGCAACATGGACTTCATGAACATGCTCGAGCGCGAGCGCCTGGTCTCGAAGAAGATCTCCAAGACGCAATCGGTGCAGAGCCAGCTGCGCAAGGAGCTCGACAAGCACGACATCCACATCGGACCCTCGGACTACGTGCCGTGGCTCGACGACCGCAAGTGGGCGCAGATCCGCCTCGAGGGCTCGGCCTTCGGCGACGTGCCGCTGAACATCGAGATGAAGCTCGAGGTCTGGGACAGCCCGAACTCGGCCGGCATCGTGATCGATGCGCTCCGGTGCGCGAAGCTCGCGCTCGACCGCGGCCAGTCGGGCCCGCTCATCGGCCCGAGCGCCTACTTCATGAAGTCGCCGCCGGTGCAGTTCAGCGACGAGGCCGCGCACGAGATGGTCGAGGGCTTCATCCTCGGCAACGGGGAGAGCAAGGCCGCCGACTGGACCGCGTTCTTCGACATCTCGCACGCGTGAACCCCCGCACGACGTCGGAAGGGCCGGGGCGATGCCCCGGTCCTTCCGTTTCTGGGACCATTCCGACGGTATGAGCCTGCCGCCCCCACCGTCCTTCCCCGACGACGAGGCCTATGAGCGCTCGCTGTCGGACGCCGGGTTCTGGGCGCCGTACGCGAAGGCAGCACTCCGGCTCTCGGGCCTGCCCGACGAGGGTGAGGTCCGGACGCACTTCCCCACCACACACGTCGCCGCCCTCGTGAACGACGAGTACCTCGTGAAGCTCCACTACGAGGACTGGTTCGGCGAGGACTGCTTCCAGACCGAGCGCGAGGCCTACTCGCTGCTCTCGCGCGCGGAGCTGCCGATCCCCGAGCTCCTGGCCGAGGGCGCCCTGTACGACGACGGTTGGCGGTGGCCGTTCCTCGCGATGACGGCGATGCACGGGCGCTCGCTGCGGGACCTGAACGGGACGGCGGACCGGGGAGACCTCGAGCGGATCGCGCGCTGGCTCGGGAAGACCCTGAAGCTCCTCCACGCCGTGCCGACGAAGGACGGCGAGCGCATCTCGCACGAGATCTACGTCGACATGATCCAGGTCCGGGAGCAGCGCTGCCACCGAGACCACGAGCAGTGGGGCTCGCTCCCCGCGCACCTCATCCCACAGATCCGGGACTATGTCGGCGAAGCCCGCAAACTCATCGACCCCGAGCGCCAGACACCCGTCTTCCTGCACGGCGACCTGCATGCGGGGAACGTGTTCGTCGACGGCGAGATCGGGGCGCTCGAGCCAACGGGCATCGTGGACTTCAACGACGCCTACGAGGGCGACCCCCACTACGACCTCGTGGCGCTTCATGCGAAGGCGTTCGGGGCCGACAAGGTGCTGCTGCACGCGCTCCTCGACGGGTACGGCTGGGGGGAGCTCGGCAAGAAGTGGCCGCGCCGGATGATGGCGCTCACGCTCGCCCACGACTTCGACATGATCCGGCCGCTCGTGGAGCGCCACCCCGAGCGCCTCGCCGAGATCGGATCGCTCGACGAGCTCGCCACCCTGCTCTGGGACCTCGACGCCCCCGGCCTCCTCACGAGCTGAGCGCCGCCCCGCCGCCTACCATCGCCCTGTGAAGGGAACGCTCGAGCGCGCTCGCGGCGCACTCCGGAGCCGCGACTTCCGGCGGCTGTTCGCGATCAGGCTCGTTTCCCAGTCGGCGGACGGGCTGTTCCAGGCGGCGCTCGTGGCGTCGGTGGTCTTCAACCCCGACCAGCAGAGCACGATCGCCGGGTTCGCGATCGCGACGACCGTGATCTCGCTCCCCTTCTCATTCCTCGGACCCTTCACCGGCGTGTTCATCGACCGCTGGTCCCGCAGACGGATCCTCGTCGTCGCGCCCTGGCTGCGGGCGGCGCCGGCCCTCCTGGCGCTGTTCGAGCCCACGAGGCAAGCCGTGCTTTTCTACGCCGGCGTGCTGTGGGTGCTGTCCGTCAACCGCTTCTACCTCGCGACCGCGGTGGCGGTGGTGCCCCGCCTGGTGCCCACCGAGGACCTCCTCATCGCGAACTCGATGTCGATCGTCGGCGGAACCGTCGCGCTCCTCGCCGGCGTGTTCGTGGGAGGTTGGGTCACCGACGTGTTCGGCCGGACATCCACGGCGCTCCCCGCCGGTACTCCGGCGGTGGTCGTCGCCGGCGCGATGTGGCTCGTGGCGTCGTGGATCGCCTCGCGGATCACGACGCCGCTCGTCCCACACTCGCTCCCCGAGGCGCCGATGCGCGACGAGCTTCAGCGTGTCGTGCGCGAGTTCTCTGACGGCATCCGGCGCCTGTCCCACACGCCGAGGGCGCTCGGGCCGATGACCTCGATCACGCTCGACCAGTTCGGGCAGGGGATCGTCCTGGTGCTCTCGCTCTTCGTGTTCCGCGACCGGTTCGAGGAGGGCGTCGGCTCCTTCTCGAACCTGATCGGGGCCGGGGGCCTCGGGGTGCTGCTCGGCATCCTCACCATCGGCAAGCTCGAGGAGCGATGGCCGAAGGAGCGGATCGTCTCGCGGGCGTTCCTGGCCGGTGGGCTGGTCCTCATCGCGGTCTCGACCCACGTGACCGGGTGGAGCGTGCTCGTCGCCAGCTTCTTCGTCGGACTCACGTTCGCCTGGAAGAAGGTGCCGGTCGACACCCTCGTGCAGGAGGCGATGCCCGACGGCTACCGCGGCCGGGTGTTCGCCGTCTACGACGTCGCGTACAACGTGTCGCGGGTGATCGCGGCCTTCGTCGCGATCCCGCTCGTCCCCACGATCGGCGAGGAGTGGACCGTGGCGCTCATCGGCATCGCGTTCCTGCTGTGGAGCCCCGTGCTTCCCCGGTGGATCGCGCGAGCTCCCGAGATCGCTCTGCGCTTCTACGAAGGCGCCCGGGCCGAGGAGGTCCCCCGGGCCATCCTGTGGGGAGGTGCGGAGGAGCGCGTCGAGGTCGAGCGCGGCTGGCTCGAGGAGCGCGACGGCGAGCGCCGCCGGTGCTTCCGCCTCAAGCTCGAGGACGGCACCGTGCTCCAGGTCTCGAGGCCGGAGCCCGAGGGCGCCTGGCGCCTGGACCGCGAGGTGTCGTGACCCTTACGCGGCGGCCGTGAGCTCGACCGGCTCGAGGACCGCCGGGCGACGTGTCCGCCGGACCACCGAGAGCCCGACGAGCCCGACCCCCACCGCGATCACACCGCCGAGGGCGAGTGCCCACCGTGGGCCGAAGACCTCGGCGGTCAAACCGGCGAACGGGGCGCCGATCGGCGTGCCCCCGAGGAACACGATCGCGTAGATCGCCATCACCCGGCCGCGCATCTCGGGCCGCGCGGTGAGCTGCATGGTCGAGTTCGCGGTGATCATGAACACGATGCTCACGAACCCGAGTACGACCAGCAGGGCGAGCTCGATCTGCAGCGTGGGCGCGGCCGCCGCGAGCGCGGACATCAGACCGAACCCGACGATGCTCCCCGCGATCCGCCGCGGGCTCGGCTCGCCCCGGTTCGCCATCGCGAGTGCGCCGACGAACGAACCGATGCCCATCGCCGCGAGCAGCGTGCCGAACGTCCCCACATCACCCTGGAAGGTCTTCTCGGCGAGCAGGGGGACGAGCACGGAGAAGTTGAAGGACAGCGTGTAGACGACCGCCATCATGATCAGGGGATCCCGGAGCTCTCGCGTGCCCCAGACGTAGCGGAGGCCCTCGCGAAGGTGGCCACGGCCGCTCGGAGCCTCGGTGCGGCGGAGATCCCCCTGTCGCATCGCGAGCAGCGCGGCGATCATCGCGATGTACGAAACGCCGTTCACGAGGAAGCACGACGCGAGCCCCACCCCCGCGATGAGCAGCGCGGCGAGCGCCGGGCCAACGATCCGCGTACCGGTCATGACCGCGCTGTTCAGGCTCACGGCGTTCGTGAGGTGACGGGCGCCCACCATCTCGGCGAAGAAGCTCTGCCGGGTCGGCGTGTCGAGCGAGGTGACGGAGCCCTGCAGGAACGCCAGGACGTAGACCATCCAGAGCTCGACGACCCCGGTCGCGACGATCGCCCACAGCGCGAGCGCGAGCACGCCGAACGCCGCCTGGGTCCCGAGCAAGATGCGGCGCTTGTCGTGCCGGTCGGCGAGCACCCCCGCCCAAGCGCCGAACAGCAGGACCGGCGCGAAGCTGAGGGCGGTCACGACGCCGAGCGCGACGCCACTGCCCGTCAGTCGCAGTACGAGCCACGAGGACGCTACGTACTGGACCCACGTGCCCGTGACCGAGACCGCCTGCCCGGCGAAGAACAGGCGGAAGTTGCGCGAGTGGCGCAGCGCGTGGAACGTGCGGTGGACCGCGAGCCCGACCTTCGTCAACGGCTGCCGCCGACGAGCCGATCCAAGATCTCGGAGGCCTCCTCGAGCACCGCGAGTTCGCGCGGCTCCAAGTCCCGAAGCCGCCTCGCGAGATAGACGTCCTTGCGTTTCCGACTGCGCTGCAGCAACTTCGTTCCCTCGGAGGTGACCCGAACCCAGGCCACGCGCCGGTCGTTCGGATCCGGCTCGCGGACGACGAGTCCGGCCTCGACGAGCGAGGCGACGAACCGGGTCATCGTGGGGGGCTGGACCTGCTCGGCCGCGCAGAGCTCGCCGATCGTCATCGTTCCGGCCCGATCGATCGTCGACAGGGCCACGAGGAGCGAGGGCGTGATGCCGGGCTCGGCCTCTTGGCGCAGCCTGCGCGCCAGCCGCGTCACGCCGAGTCGGAGCCTCGAGGCGAGCTCGGCCGAGTCGAGAGCGGTTGTGGCGGTCACGTTCCCATGATACTTCGTAACGCTAATTAGTGTCACGAACCTTCTCGGGGTTGGTGGCGCTCCGCTCGGCGGCGGGGGTACGCTCGATCCGTGACCCTCGGCCGCGTCTCGAGCGCTCGGCTCCTCGTCCTCGTCCTCGCGCTCCTCGCCCCGGCCTGCGCCGACGAGGGGACGGTCGCCAGCCCATCGACCCCATCGGCGTCGGTGAGCACCACCGGGTCTCCGACCGACTCCACCGGCCCTCAGCCCACCGAGACCGAGAGCCCCGAGCCCACGCAGAGCACCGGACCGAGCGGGACCCCCGCCCCCGAACTCGAGGACGGCCGCCACTTCGGGTTCATCCGATCTATCGACCTGGCGGCGCAGACGATGCGCTTCGACCTCGCGTACTTCCTCACGGGCGACGAGGCGAACCAGGCGGCCGCCGAGCACGGCGACGAGGTCCCCGTCCCGAACGACTACTACATCGTGAACGACAACCCGAGGCTCCGAACGCTCACGATCGCCCCGGACGCCGAGGTGTGGGTGATCGACTGGACCGCCTGCTGCGACCTCGTGCCCGGGGAGATCCAGCCGTTCGTGGACGCCTTCGCGACGAGGCACCACGCGTGGGATGCCCTCTACCAGGGCAGCCAAGCGCCGTACTGGCTGACGGTCGAGAGCGGCATCGTCGTGAAGATCGAGGTGCAGTACCTCCCGTGAGGAGGCTCGCGAGCGCCGGTCTCGCGCTTGCCCTGTTGCTCGGCGCGTGCACGACCGGCGCTCGAACGCACGGCGCCCGATCCGACAAGAGCGCTCCCCCAGCCTCGGTATCGGGATCGCCGTCCGCATCCCCGGCCGCCGAGGCGACCGGCACGCCGGACCCGTTCGGCACGACGGCGGTGCGCTCCCGGTTCGCCGGCCGGATCATCCAGCCCCTGCCCGAGCGTCTGCAGGGCGAGATGCGCGGCGAGAGCTGGACCCCCGGCTGCCCCGTCCCGCTCTCGGACCTCGCGCTGCTGCGTTTCAACTACTGGGGGTTCGACGGCGACCTGAAGCGCGGCCCGATGGTGGTGAACGGCGCCGTCGCGAGCGACGTGCTCGGGGTCTTCGACACGTTGTTCGAAGCTCGCTTCCCGATCCGTCACCTGGCGCTCGCCAAGCGCTTCCGCCCGAACGCGGATCCCGACTCCCGAGGCAGCGTGACCGCCTCGTTCAACTGCCGGCCGGTCGTGACCGCCGACGGGCCCGGTGACACCTTCTCGCAGCACTCCTACGGGCTCGCGGTGGACATCAACTCACTGCAGAACCCCTACGTGCGCGAGGACGGCTACGTCCGCAACCGATTCGCGGAGCCCTACGTAGACCGCTCGCAGGACCTGCCCGGGATGATCCACCCCGGCGATGTCGTCGTGCAGGCGTTCACGGCGATCGGCTGGACGTGGGGCGGCACCTGGAGCGGAGACAAGGACTACATGCACTTCTCGCTCACCGGCCGCTGATCCACCCGCGCGCGCCTCAAGGCCCAAGCCGAGGAGTCCTACGCACGACCGGGACCCCCGACCCTGGGACCGCGATCCGCCGATGCCCACGATGCGAGCGAGGTCCCCGCGCACGCTGAACGAGGCGGGTCGACCCCGAGGGCGCCGCACGGACCGGGAGCTCGTGCGGCGCCCTCGCCAAAACCCCGGAGGCGACCATCGCGGCCTCCCCCCGGCGCCGAAGCGGGCCAGAGTGGCGGCCGGACTCAGATGAACAGCGAGACGGCCGCCTCTCGCATCTCGAGGATCGCGGTGGCGGCCCCGATCGGATCCTCGAGCCCGTCGAGGAGGTCCTCGCGCTTCAGCCCGAGCAGGTCCATCGTCATCTGACACGGGACCAGCCGCACGCCGAGATCCTGCGAGAGCGCGATGAGCTCCTCGGGCTTCGCGACCTGGTGCTCGTCGGCGAGCTTCTTGAACATCGCCGGCCCCGCCCCCGCGAAGTGATAGCGGGAGAGCTTGGCCCTCTGCGCCGAGCCGGGGTTCATCGCCGACATCATCTTCTGCATCCAGTTCTCGCCCGTGATGCGCACACCCGGCCTCACGATCGCGAACAGGCCCCAGAAGGTGAAGAACACCATCGTGTCCATGCCGCTCGCGGCGGCCGTGCTCGCGAGGATCGTGGTCGGCCAGATGCGGTCGAGGTCGCCGCCCCACGCGATGATCGTGAGCTTGTTCTTCTTCTCGATCCGCTTCTCCTCGGCCTTCTCGAGCGCCTCGACGCGAGAGAGCAGATCGGCGAGCTGAAGGGCGGGATCGACGTTGGTCTCGGTCGCGCTCACGGGTGCTCCTTCAGACCTTGCGGACGACGTACCGGAAGGTGCCGTCCTCCTCGGTGGCCTCGAGCAGCTCGTTGCCCGTGAGCTTGGCCCAGGCCGGGACGTCGGACCTCGAGCCCGGATCGGTCGCGAGGAGCTCGAGCAGGTCGCCGCGTCCGGCATCCTTCAGGGCTCGGGCGAGCCCGACGAGCGGACCCGGGCACGACTGTCCGCGGGCATCGACGGTGGTGGTGATGGTGACGTTCGTCATGGGTGGGACCTCCGGGATCAGGACGAGCGGCGGGTGGCGCGGGACGGGTGCCTGCGGGGACGGCTAGACCGCGCCGTCGCCGGGCACCCCGGGACAGCAACACCGGCAGGGGATCATGGCCCCGACGAGCCCGCGGCATCGTGTCCTGATCATTGCAGGTGCAAATGCTACCGCAACGCTGGAGTTCGAGGCAAGGCACCGGAGCGATGCCCCTGGTGCTGTATCAGGCACGGCCCAACGTGTATCGTCGCGTCGTGGCCCGTCCGATCCCTCGAGCGTTCGGCGCCGCGATGGTGCTCGCCCTCGCGCTGCTCACCCTCACGGCGCCGGCGGCCACCGCGCAGGCGACGTGCACCTTCGACGAGCCCACCGGCGTCCTGCAGGTCAGCCTGGTCGGGGGTGCCGCGGCCGTGCTGGCGCGGGCGACCGACGCGATCACGCTGGACGGGGTGGCGTGCGGAACCGCCACGGTGACCAACACCGACACGATCCTCGTGACCGGGACCGGGGCCGGACAGCCCGACGACCTCACGCTGGATCTGGCGGGCGGACCGTTCGCGCCCGGGCTGACGGCGGAGACCGACGGCGGCGAGCCCGAGATCGAGATCTCGGCGGATCTGCCCGGCGGAGGGGACCTGCGGATCGGAGGGGCGGACGGCAACGACGTCATCACGCTCGGAGCGGGCGGGGCGAACCTCAACGCCGACGAGGCGGTGGGCGACGCCGACGTCACCCTGACCGGACCGGCAGTCTGGTCCGTGGAGGGCCGCGCCGGCGACGACACGATCTCGCTCGCGGGCGGCGCCGGCACCGGCGAGGCGACGGCGGGAGTGTCCGTCCACGGCGGGGTCGGCGACGACACCGTGATCGACACCGTCGGCGGCTCTACGATCGACGGGGGCGAGGGGAGCGACACGATCGACTACTCGACCGCCCAGCAGGTCCGCGTCGACCTCTCGACGGGCAGCGGGCGTCCGGGCGGAGGCCTCGAAGACTCGCTCATCTCGGTCGAGGACGTCGTCGGCACCCCGGGCGCGGATCGGCTCGTCGGCGGCGGCGGCGCGAACGCCCTCTCGGGTGGCGATGGAGACGACCTCCTCGACGGCGGGAAGGGCGCGGATACGCTCAACGGCGGCCAGGGCTCCGATACGGTCGACTACTCCGCCGCGACGAAGAGCGTTTCGGTGGACCTGAAGGAGGGGACGGCGACCGGGTTCGGGACCGACACCCTGAGTGGGATCGAGAACGTCAAGGGGTCCGACGACGGGGACGTCCTGACCGGCAGCGGCGCGCAGAACACGCTCCTCGGCCGAGGGGGCGACGACGAGGTTCACGGCAACGGAGGCCGGGACACGGTCGTGGGCGCGCTCGGGAACGACCTCCTGTTCGGCGGCATCGGCGGCGACATCCTGCGCGGTGGCCGGGGCAAGGACCAGCTCGACGGCGGCGACGGCCACGACACGTGCATCCCGGGTCCCGACCCGGACTCCTGGACCGGGTGCGAAACCGTCAAGCTCTGAGCGCGCGGCGCGACGACACCAACCCGCGACGGGACGCCGGCCGATAGATCACTCGCACCCGCGCCTTGATCAGATCGACGCGAACCGGCCCGTGCTGACGGCTGTCCGTCGAGCGCGAGGGGTTGTCCCCCTCGATCCAGTACTCGTCGGGGCCGAGGATCCGCCCATCGGGCGTGAGGTCACCGGGGACCCCCACGATCCGCTTCACGATCTCGAAGCCGGGGCGCTCGGGATGCTCGACCACGACGACGTGGCCCCTCGCCGGCGTCCCCACCGACACCGCGAGCGCCGAGTCGCCCGGCAGGAGCGTCGGCGCCATGCTGTCGCCTCGGATCTCGACGCGGAACGGCCGCCATCGCACGATGAGCCACACCGTGGCGAGCGAGGCGGCCATCCCGGAGGAGATCCCGAGCGCCCGTTTCCAACCTCGGTGGTAGGTTCCTGACATCGAGGGATCCGAAGGGGAGGAGAGACCCATGTTCGAAGCTTCGCTCAGGTCCAGGCGCGTCGTCCACGCGCACTGCGACCTTCCGTGCGGCGTCTACGACCCGGCGCAGGCTCGGATCGAGGCCGAGTCCGTGAAGGCGATCCAGGAGAAGTACCAGGGCAACGAGGATGCCGCGTTCCGAACTCGCGCGCTCGACATCAAGGAACAGCGGGCCGAGCTCGTGAAGCATCACCTGTGGGTGCTGTGGACCGACTACTTCAAGCCCGAGCACCTCGAGAAGTTCCCGCAGCTGCACCAGCTGTTCTGGACCGCCACGAAGGAGGCCGGCGCCTCGAAGAAGTCCGAGGACCCGGCTCAGGGCCAGAAGCTCCTGGACGCGATCGACGAGATCGCCAAGGTCTTCTGGGAGACGAAGGCGGCCTAGCGAAGGCAGCACCTCGGAAGGCGGGGCACCTGTCGGTCCCCGCCTTCCCGGTCTCCTCGCCCGGGGACGAGCGAGGTTGATAGCCTCGCGTCCGTGAAGGACATCGGGCTCGTCGGCGTCTCCTTCAGCGGGAAGTCGACGCTGTTCACGGCGCTCACGAGGGCCGGCTCCCACGGCGGCCAGGCCAACCACGCCGTCGTCCCGGTCCCGGACCCGCGCCTCGCGGTCCTGACCGAGATGGAGCACTCGCGCAAGACGGTGCACGCGCAGGTCGGGTTCGTCGACGTCCCGGGCGGCACCTCGAGCGCCCACGGCGTGGCGAAGCTCCGAGAGGCGGACGCCCTCGCGATCGTGGTGCGCTGCTTCGGTCCCGACCTGCGGCCGGCCCAGGAGCTCGAGGACGTGCGCACGGATCTCCTGCTCGCGGATGCGGCCGTCGTCGAGTCCGCGCTCGGGAAGGCGGAGAAGCGAGCGAAGGGAAGGGTGACCGACGAGGTCGCGGCGCTGCGGCACGCGAACCAGATGCTCGAGGCCGAGACCTGGCTCCGCGACGGGGATCTGTCGCTCGAGGAGCAGCGGGAGCTCCGCGCGCTCGCGCCGCTCACGTTGAAACCGACCGTCGTCGTCGCGAACCTCGAGGAGGGCGCGACGGTCCCCACGGAGCTTCCGCCGGACGCGGTCGGCGTCTACGCGTCGATCGAGGCCGAGACCGCCGAGATGGACCCCGACGAGGCGCGCGCGCTGCTCGAGGAGTTCGGCGTCGCCGAGCCGGGCCTCGAGACCGTGATCGCCGCGTGCTACCGGGCGCTCGATCTCATCACGTTCCTCACGACCGGCGAGGACGAGACCCGCGCCTGGGAGGTACGGAGGGGGGCTCGGGCTCCCGAGGCCGCCGGCGTCATCCACTCCGACCTGGAGCGAGGCTTCATCCGCGCCGAGGTGATCGGCTACGACGAGCTCGTCGAGATCGGCTCGATGGAGGCCGCGAAGCACCACGGCAAGCTCCGCGTCGAGGGCAAGGACTACGAGGTCCGCGAGGGCGACATCCTCCACGTCCGCTTCGCCGTCTGAGCCGTCGGTCGACGAACGCCAGGTTCCGGCCCTCCCATCGCATGGGAAACCTGGGTATCCTGCTCGCCATGTCGGATGCTTACCGCATCGGGGAGGCTGCCGAGCTCCTCCACGTGCGTGTCGAGACCCTCCGGCGCTGGGAGCGCGCCGGCCGGCTCCGGACCGATCGCACCTCGGGAGGTCAGCGCCTGATCCCCGCGGCCGAGGTCGCACGCCTGCTCGCCGAGCGCCGGCCCGAGCGCGCGATCGGGGCGGTCAGCCGCAGGAACGCCTTCCCCGGCATCATCACGAAGGTCGTCCGGGACAAGGTCTCAGCGACCGTGGAGATACAGGCGGGACCGCACCGGGTGCTCGCCCTCATCACGCGCGAGGCGGCCGACGAGCTCGGGCTCCGTGCCGGCATGGAGGCCACGGCAACGGTGAAGGCCACGAGCGTGATGGTGGAGCTGCCCCGGTGAGCCTCGTGGTGCGCACCGATCCCCTGCCCGGGACCTTCCACGTCGGCGTGCGCGAGGCGGCGGGGGCGGTCGCGGACCTGGGCGTCCTGGTGCCGCTCGCGGCCGCGCTCGTCCTCGTGAACGGGCTCGACGCGGGATCGGTGCTCGTCTGCGCAGGGCTGCTCGCCATCGCGGCCGGGAGCTGGTTCAAGATCCCCTTCCCGGTCCAACCCCTGAAGGCGCTCACGGCCGTGGCCGTCGCCCGCGAGCTCTCCCCCGACGTGATCCACGCCGCCGGCCTCGAGCTCGCCGGGTTCCTGCTCCTGCTCTCGATCGGCCACGTCGCCGACACCGTGGCCAAGGTGTTCGTCAAGCCGGTCGTTCGAGCCCTCCAGCTCGGCGTCGGCCTCCTGCTCGTCGTCACCGCCGTGAAGCTCGTGAACGATCCCCCGGCCATCTTCGTCGGCACGCCGGGCTCGCCGTGGCCGTTCGTGCTCGCGGCCGCCGCCTTCGCCGGGGTCGCGATCGCGGCACACCGACGGCACTACTGGGGTGCGCTCGCGCTCGTCGGCGGCGGGCTCCTGGTCACCCTCGTGTCCGCCCGCCCCGAGCTCGGCGGGCCGGCCTTCTCGCTCCCGTCGATCGGCCTGCCCTCGGCGTCGGCGTTCGCGAGCGCCTTCGTCTTGTTGGTGATCCCCCAGCTCCCCCTCACGTTCGGGAACGCCGTCGTCGCGGTCAACGACCTCGCCCACGAGTACTTCGGCCCAGCCGCCGAGCGCGTCACCCCATCGCGCGTCTGTCTGTCCGCGGGTATCGGCAACATCGGCTCGGCCCTCCTCGGCGGGATGCCCATGTGCCACGGGGCCGGTGGGCTCACGGCCCACGTGCGCCTCGGGGCACGGACGGCGGGGATGAATCTCTTGCTCGGGGGCACGTTGCTCGTGCTCGGGCTCTTCTTCGCGGCGCAGGTCCCGGTTCTGCTCGGGCTCCTGCCGGTTTGGGTGCTCGCCGCGTTCCTCGCGTACGCGGGGCTCCGGCACGCGTGGCTCGTCGCCGACCTGCGGGGGGCGTCCTTCGTCGTGGCCGTGGGCGCGGGCGCGCTCGGGGCGTGGCTCGGGAACCTCGCGATCACTGCAGCCGTGGCCCTGGTCGCCGAGCATGGTCTCCGGCTCGCCCGCCGCTCGAGTGTCTGACGGGTACCCTGGAGCCCCGATGACCGAGCCCGATCCCCGTTCCGGCGCCTCCGACCCCGAGACCACCCCGCGGGCCGAGGTCGCGACGACCGCCGCGGCGCCAGCGGACGTCACGACCACTCCATCCGACACCCCCAGCCCGCGGTCCGACGAGAGGCGGCAGTGGCGCTTCGTCGGGTCGCTCCCGTTCCTCATCATCGTGGCCCTGTGCGCCGCGATCTTGATCAAGAGCTTCCTCGTACAGGCGTTCTTCATCCCGTCCGAGTCGATGGAGCCGACCTTGATGAAGGGCGACCGCGTGCTGGTGAACAAGCTGGCGTACGCGGGCGGAGACGTCGGCCGGCAGGACGTGGTCGTCTTCGTGAACCCCAACGGAGACGCCCCGCCGGACCGCGGTCTCGTCGGCGGGTTCCTCCACTGGCTCGGCGAGGGCATCGGGGTCGCGCAGCCCGAGAACGAGGACTACATCAAGCGCGTCATCGGCCTGCCCGGAGAGACGCTCGAGATCCGGGACGAGGAGGTCCTCATCGACGGCACGGCACTCGACGAGCCGTACCTCACGGCCGAGGCCAAGACCTGCAACCGTGAGTTCGGGCCGGTCACCGTGCCCGCAGGATCCCTGTTCGTGATGGGCGACAACCGCTGCAACTCGGCCGACTCGCGGTATGGGCTCGGCTTCGTGCCGGAGGACAAGGTCGTCGGGCGAGCGTTCGTGATCATCTGGCCGCCGTCGAACGTCGGCGGTCTGGGCTAGCCGCTCGCGCCGGGCCCCACCGGGCGCTCGGGGGGGAGGAACAGGCGCGCGAGCGACCAGACGAGCGCGGCGATCCCCAGGGCCGCGAGCCACACGATCAACGGCGGCGGCCGGAGCGCGAAGAACGACTTCGTGACGGGGAGCAAGAGCGCCCCCACGAACGCAGCCGCCATCCCCCACACGAGCGCGAGCCTCGCGCGGGTGAGCGGCGCGGCGATGATCGACAGGATCAGGAAGCCGATCCAGCACAGGACCATCGTCGCGGTCGTCTGCGCCTGCCCGAGCGTCACGCCCTGCTCCTCGATCGCGAGGGAGTAGCCGAGGAACGTCGCGATCGCCGCGAGCGTCCCGGCCGGGACCGTGAACCGCAGCACGCGCCCGAGGAACCCCGGACGGGCGCGCTCGGTGTTCGGCGCGAGCGCGAGGAAGAACGACGGGATGCCGATCGTGAGCGCGCCGATCAACGTGAGGTGCCGCGGCAGGAACGGGAAGGGACGATCGAACACGATGACGCCGAGCGCCAGGAGCATCGCGTACACCGTCTTCGTGACGTACAGGTTCGAGGTCCGTTCCATGTTGCCGAGCACGCGACGGCCCTCGGTCACCACGTTCGGTAACGCGTCGAACGTCGAGTCCAGGAGCACGAGCTGCGCCACGGCGCGCGTGGCCGACGACCCCGAGCCCATCGCGATCCCGAGGTCCGCGTCCTTCAGCGCGAGCACGTCGTTGACGCCGTCACCCGTCATCGCGACGACGTGGCCACGGGCCTGCAGCGCCTTCACCATCGCGCGCTTCTGCTGCGGGGTGACGCGGCCGAAGATCGTGTGCCGCTCGAGCGCGTCGGCGAGCGCCGCGGGATCTTCCGGAAGCTCACGGGCATCGATCGCGTCCGCCGCACCCGCGAGCCCCAGGTGCCCCGCGATCGCCGCGACCGTCTGCGGATGGTCACCCGAGATCACCTTGACGTCGACGCCCTGTTCGGCGAAGTAGCGCAGGGTATCGCCGGCCGTCTCGCGGATCCGATCACCGAGGACGACGATCGCGACCGGCCGGAGTCCCCCGGGCAGCGCTTCGCCCACGAGCGGCGCGTCGGTGCGCGTCAGCAGGACGACGCGGCGGCCGGCCTCGGCGAGCGCCTCGGCTCGCTGGGATACCGACGCTTCGCCCCCGCCGGCGAGCAGCACGTCGGGCGCTCCGAGCACCCACGTCCCGCGCTCGCCGAACGAGGTCGCGCTCCACTTGCGCGCGCTCGAGAACGGGACGGCGGCGCCTGGGAGCCACCCGTCGGGCGCCGCCGGGAAGGCCTCCTGGATCGCGCGCAGCGTCGCGTTCGGGTGGGGGTCGCTCGCGGCGAGGGCGGCGAGCGCCTCGGCGTGGGGCTCACCCTTCTCGAGCACCTCGACCTCGTCGACGGAGAGCCGGCCCTCGGTGAGCGTACCGGTCTTGTCGACGCACACCACGTCGACGCGCGCGAGGACCTCGACCGCCGGCAACTCCTGAACGAGCACACGCCGTCGCGCGAGCCGCACGACGCCGACCGCGAACGCAACGCTCGTGAGGAGCACGAGTCCTTCCGGCACCATCGCCACGGTTCCGGCCACCGAGCCGCGGAGCGCTTCGTGGACGGAGGCATCCGATCGCAGCTGGCTGATCATGAGCAGGATGCCGGTCGGCACGATGAGCCAGGTGACGATGCGCAGGATCTTGTCGATGCCGGCTCGGAGCTCCGAGCGCGTGAGCGTGAACCGGCGGGCCTCCTCGGCCAGGCGGACGGCGTACGCCTCTCGCCCGACGCGGGTCGCGCGGTACCGCCCTCCCCCCGCCGCGACGAACGAGCCCGAGAGCGCCTCGTCGCCCGCGTGCTTCTCGACCGGCTCGGACTCACCCGACAGAAGCGACTCGTCGAGCTCGAGCCCCTCGGCGTCGAGCACCTCGCCGTCCACGACGACCTGATCGCCCGGCTGCAGCTCGAGCACATCATCGAGCACGACCGCAGAGACCGGGTGCTCGGCGACGGTCCCGTCGCGCAGGATCCGAGCCCTCGGCGCGGTGAGGACCGCGAGCCGATCGAGCGCCCGCTTCGCGCGCAGCTCCTGCACGATCCCGATCACCGCGTTCGCGATGAGTACCCCGCCGAACAGCGCGTCCTGGATCGGTCCGACGATCAGGATCACGGCGAGCATCCCGCCGAGCAGCGCGTTGAAGCGCGTGAGGACGTTCGCCCGGACGATCTGCGAGACCGTACGGCTCGGTACCGCGGGGACGTCGTTGACCTTACCGGCCGCCACGCGCTCGGCGACCTCGGTCCGCGTGAGACCGGTGATCTCGGCGTGCGTGGGCTCGGTGGACACGATCGAGGGTAGCGTAGCCCGGCTACCGGTCGAGGCCCTGTTCGGTCGCCCACCTGTCGAGGAGCTCGCGCGCTTCGTCCTCGTCGACCGGCCCGCGGTCCAGTCGGAGCTGCATGAGGTATTCGAGCGCGCGGCCGACGAGCGGACCCGGCGGGATCCCGAGGTGCTCCATCACCTGCTTCCCGTCCAGGGGCGGCCGCATCGCGTCGAGGTTCTCCTCCTCGGCGAGGCGCGCGATCCGCTCCTCGAGGTCGTCCTGGAGCGCCGCGAGCTGCTTGGCCCGGAACGGGTTCTGCGTCGTGCAGTCGGCGCGGGTGAGCTGGTTCAGCCGATCGAGCAGCCGGCCGGCGTCGCGCACGTAGCGGCGCACCGCGCTGTCGGACCACTCCGAGTAGCCGTGGAAGCGCAGGTGCATCTCGATGAGGTGCACCACATCGTCGACCATGTGCGCCGGATAGCGGAGCGTCGTCAGCCGCTCGCGCGCCATCCTCGCGCCGACGACCTCGTGATGGTGGAACTGCACACCGTCGCTGGTGATCTCTCGTGTCGGTGGCTTCCCGACGTCGTGCAGGAGGGCCGCGAGCCGAAGCGTGAGGTCGGGCTCGCACCGCTCCACGACCGCGAGCGTGTGCTTGAGCACGTCCTTGTGGCGGTGCACCGGATCCTGCTCGAGCGCGAGGGCCGGCAGCTCGGGCAGGAAGACCTCGGCGAGGCCGGCGGCGACCACGACCTCGAGTCCCCGAGCCGCGTGCGGGGCCACGAGGAGCTTCGCCAGCTCGTCCGAGATGCGCTCGAACGAGACGATGGACAGGCGCTCGCGCATCTCGCGGATCGCTTCCGTCACGCGCGGCGCCGGCGTCACGTCCAGCTGCGCCGCGAAGCGAGCGGCCCGCAGCATGCGGAGCGGATCGTCGCTGAACGCGATCTCCGGACCGAGCGGCGTGTCGAGGGTCTTCGCCGCGAGCGCTCGGACCCCACCGTGTGGATCGACGAAGGCTCCATCGGGCAGGCGGATCGCCATCGCGTTGATCGTGAAGTCACGCCGGGACAGATCGGTGTCCAGATCCTTCGCGAAGGTGACCGAGGGCTTGCGGTGCTCCTCGTGGTAGACCTCCTCTCGGTAGGTCGTGATCTCGAAGAGCGTGTCGCCCTTGCGTGCGCCGACCGTGCCGAACCGCACCCCGATGAGGTATTGGCGGTCGGCCCACCCGCGAAGGATCTTCGTGGTCTCGCGCGGCGGCGCGTCCGTCGCGAGGTCGAGCTCGGCTCCCGGACGCACGCGACCGAGGAGCATATCCCGGACGACCCCGCCGACGAGCGCGAGCTCGCGGCCCGCCAGGCGGAAGCGCTCGCCGAGCTCGATGGCGATGGGGGGAACCTCGAGGAACGCACCGCTCTCCGGAGGCTCGTTCATGGTGCCTTGGAGGATACCCCTGGCCCTGCGAGCGCCTGCGGTACGGTGCGCGGCATGCGTCGAACGCTCTCCGTGCTCGGGTTCGTGTGGGCGCTCCCGACGACCGCGGTCGGGCTCGTGCTCGGGCTGCTCTCCTTCCAGATCCCACGTGTCCACGATGGTGCGCTCGTCTTCGACCGGCGAGGGCCTCGCGGTCTCACGTGGCTGCTCGCGAAGATGCATCGATCGGCGATGACCGTCGGGTTCGTGATCGTCTCATCGGTCCCCATCCGGGGCGCTCTGCTCGAGCACGAGCTTCATCACGTCCGGCAGTCGATGCTCTGGGGGCCGTTCTTCGTCCCCGCGTACCTGCTCCTCGCGATCCCGTACGGCTATCGCCGTCACCCGATGGAGGTGCGCGCCCGTCGGGCCGCCGGCGAGGAGCCCTAGATGAGGGTGGACTCGCCGCGCGTGAGGACGCCGCGGAGCGCGAGGTTGAAGTCGTGGGGGTTCGTCGACGCTCGGCGAGCGTCGTCCTCGGTCACGAGGCCGCCCTGGACGAGCTTCACGAGGCACTGGTCGAAGGTTTGCATGCCGTAGAAGTCGCCCTCGGCGATCACGTCCGCGATCTCCTCGGTCGCGTTCGGATCGACGATGCGATCGAACACGCGTCCGGTCGCCACGAGGACCTCGACGGCAGGAACACGCCCCTTCCCGTCGGCGCGGGACACGAGTCGCTGCGAAACGATCCCGCGGAGCGCTCCGGCGAACGAGGTGCGCACCTCGCGCTGCTGGGCCGGCGGGAACAGGTCGAGGATGCGGTTGATCGTCTCGGTACAGTCGATCGTGTGCAGGGTCGAGATGACGAGGTGACCGGTCTCGGCCGCCTGGATCGCCGAGAGCGCCGACTCGGGATCGCGGATCTCGCCGACGAAGATGACGTCGGGATCCTGGCGGACGACATGCTTCAGCGCCGCCGCGTACGACTCGGTGTCGAGACCCACCTCGCGCTGCTGGATGATCGAGCGGTCGTCGTCGTGCACGACCTCGATCGGGTCCTCGATCGTCACGATGTGGGCCCGCCGGTTCCGGTTGATATGGCCGATCATCGAGGCGATCGTCGTCGTCTTGCCGGTGCCGGTCGGCCCCGTGACGAGCACGAGTCCGCGGGGTGACTCGGCGAGGACGGCGACCACCGGCGGCAGCAGGAGCTCCTCGATCGTCGGGACCTCCGAGCGGACCCGGCGGATCGCCATGCCGACCATCCCGCGCTGGCGGAAGACGTTGATCCGGAAGCGACCGACGCCGGGCATCGTGTACCCGAAGTCGGCCTCGCTCGACGCCTCGAACTCGCGGCGCTTGTGCTCGGGCATGAGGCTGTTCGCGTACGCCTCCGACTCCGAGGGCGAGATCGCGGGGTACGGGCTCGGCAGGAGTTCTCCGTCCACGCGGACGAAGGGGACGTTGCCGGCCTTGAGGTGGAGGTCGCTCGCGCCCATCTCGACCGTGTAGCGAAGCAGCTCGGTGACGTCCATCCCCTATCCCCCGTCCGGGCCCGGTCCGCCGCCGGGCTCGAACCCATGCTCGTGCTCGAGCTCCTCCTCGATCTCCTCGAGCTCCTCCCTTACGTTTCGGCGCGCCGCGAGCAACTTTGAGCCCCCGATGAGCAGAAGCAGGACTGCGAGCAGCCCGATCCCGATCGGCGTGAGGTACTTCTGCCATCGCTCGTAGCTCGCGCCGATGGAGTAACCGAGGAGCGTGTGGCCGACCCCCCAGATGGCGGCCCCCGCCACGTCGTAGACGATGAAGCGGCGCCACTGCATGTGTGCGACGCCCGCCAGGATGAAGCCGACGCTGCGGACCACTGGGATGAACCGGCCGAGGAACACCGTCTTGCCGCCATGCTCCCCGTAGTAGCGCTCGGCGACGGCGAGGCGCTCGGGCGTGACGAAGAGCTTGCGGCCGTGCCGCTCGAGGAACCCGCGCCCGTACCGGCGTCCGATCAGGTAGCCGACGTTGTCCCCCGCGATCGCGAACAGGACCACGAGCGTCGAAAGCACCGGCAGGAGGAGCGGTGGACCGCCGACCCGCGCATAGAATCCGCCGAGGATGACGAGCGTCTCTCCGGGGACGAGGACCCCGGCTCCGACCGAGTTCTCGAGGAACACGGCGACGCTCACCACGAGGTATCCCCAGGGCGCCGACAGGTATGGGCGGAGGAAGTCGATGATCCGGTCGAGCACGGCGCCCAAGTATAGGGAGGGTGACGGGCGCGCCTGATGGAGACCCGACGCGAGATCTCGGCGGGTGGCGTCGTCTACCGACGCCGGCGCGGGAGCGTCCAGATCGCGCTCGCCGCCCGTCGCACGCGCCGAGGCGACCTGGTCTGGGGTCTCGCGAAGGGAGCCATCGAGCCCGAGGAGACGCCCGAGTCCGCGGCCGTCCGGGAGGTCCGAGAGGAGACCGGCCTGCACGCGCGCATCGAGGACTCCCTCGGCGAGATCCGCTACTTCTACGTCTGGGAGGGTGTGCGGGTCCGCAAGCTCGTGCACTTCTTCCTGATGCGAGCGACCGGCGGCAACGTGGCCGACCACGACGAGGAGATGGAGGACGTCCGATGGTTCCCGCTCGCCGAGGCGGCGAAGGCCGCCGCCTACAAGGGTGAGCGTCAGGTCATCGAACGGGCCGTCGAGCGACTCTCGTGACCCCGTGGCAGTGGGTGTTCGGCGTCGTCGTGGGGTTCGCCGCCGGGGTGCTCTCCGGTCTGTTCGGGGTCGGTGGCGGCATCATCACGACCCCCGCGGTGAACGTCCTCCTCGGCGGGACCGCGATCCAGGCGATCGCGACCCCGCTGCCGGTCATCTTCCCGACCTCGCTCGTGGGCGCCTTCACGTACGCCCGGGCGGGCGAAGTGAGCTTCCGGGCGGCGCGATGGGCCGTCGGTCCGGGCGCGGCCGGCGCCGTCGCGGGAGCCCTGCTCACGGAGCACGTGAACGCGCATCTGCTCCTGCTCATCACCTCGGCCATCATCGGGTGGACGGCCGTGCAGCTCGTCCGCGGGCGCACCTCGAAGGTGGCATGGGAGCTCGGCACGACGCCGGTCTGGAAGCACGCCTCGATCGGCCTCGTCGCGGGGTTCGTCTCGGGGCTGCTCGGCGTCGGGGGCGGGATCGTGATGGTGCCGGCCTTCACGGTGCTCGTCGGGATGCCGCTGAAGCGCGCCCTCGGGACCTCACTCGTCGTGATCGCGGCGCTCGTCGTTCCGGGGACGGTCGTGCACGCGTGGCTGCACCACATCGACTGGACGATCTTCCTCGCACTCACGCTCGGCGTGGTCCCCGGAGCCCGGCTCGGCGCGCGGCTCGCGCTCGGCGCGCGCGAGCACGTCCTCCGCATGGCGGTCGGCGCCTTCCTGCTCGCCGTCGCCGCCGCCTACGGCCTCTCCGAGCTCGCCGAGCTGCTCGGGGGCCGAGGGTAGGATGGCCAGGCCGATGCGCCGGCTCGCCGCCCTGGTCCCCGTCCTCGTCCTGCTCGCGCTCTCGACTCCCTCCGCGTCGGCACAGACGCCGAGCCCGTTCCCCTCGCCGGATGGCGGCGACGTGCGGCTCCGGCTCCTCGAGCAGACGCCCTGGAACGGTCCCGAGCGCCCGATGCTCGACCTCCGGTTCCGCGCGACGAACGAGGGAGCGACGCCGCTCGGAAGGCTCACGATCGGCGTGGTGCTGTTCGGGCGGGTGCTCTCGCGCTCGGCGTACGAGCAGTCCCTGCTCGCCGATCCGATCCCGGCGGTAGTCGTCGAGGCCGAAACCTACGCGAGGGAAGGCCCGCTCGAGCCCGGTGCGAGCCGCGTGTTCGAGGTCGCCGTCCCGATCGACGCCCCCGGGATCGACGCCACGTTCTCGGGGGTCTACCCGCTGAAGGTCGACCTCCGTGTCGACGGAACGCCGGTCGCTGCGATCCGGACGCCGGTGGTCTACCTCGTCCGCGAACCCGAGCAGCCGCTCTCGCTCTCGTGGACCTTCGTGCTGGACCACC
>JBLNAW010000242.1:0-5760 GCA_050259555.1 Solirubrobacterales bacterium | reverse complement strand
CAGGACGCGGACGTCGGAGACAGGCGTCGAGGTGCTCATCGCGACCGCAGGCTACCCCTTCAGGCGGTGCGGGTCGTGGGCGCGAACCCGTGCCGCCAGGCGAGCGTCACGGCCTCGAGCCGCGAATGCACGCCGAGCTTCGCGAGCACGTTCTTCACGTGGCTCTGCACGGTCAGCGCGGTGATGCCGAGCTGCTCGGCGATCTCCGGGATCGAGGCGCCGGCGGCGAGGGCGCGCAGGATCTCGGCCTCTCGAGGGGTCAGGCGTCGCAGGCCGAGCCGCCCCGACGGCGACATCCGGCCCGCCTGCAGCTCGGCCAGCACCGGCGCGAGGTCGGCCTCGGGCATCACGAGCTCGCCGGCCGCGGCGCGCTGCACGACGTCCATGAGATCCTCCACCGCTCGGGTCTTCGGCACGTACCCGCACGCGCCGGCCGCGAGCGCGGTCGCGACGACCGCGGGATCCTCGAGACCGGTGACCACGACGACCTTCGTCCTAGGGAACTCCTCGCGGATGCGCCTGGTCGCCTCGACGCCGTCCACCTCGGGCAGGTCGATGTCCATGAGGACGACGTCGGGCTGCTCGTCACGGCACATCCGCATGGCCTCGTCGGCCTCGCGCGCGGCGCCGAGCAGGTTGACGTCGGGCTGCTGCGAGAGCAGCAGCGTCAACGCCTCCGAGAACATCTCGTGGTCGTCGACCACGAGCACGTCGATCATGCTCAGGCGCCCTCCTTCCCCACTTGTTTCGGCCCCGGGGCGCCGAGCCTCGAGATGGACTTCGGACGTAGGTCCCCGGCACGGCCCGGTCGCGCATCGGAGGGACGCTGCGTACACTCGCTCCTCGTGCGCATCTGTCCTTCCTGCGGCGAACCGAACCCCGACCGAGCGCGCTTCTGCGGGTCGTGCGGCGCCCCGCTCCCCGAGCTCGGACAGCGCGATGCCGAGCGCAAGCCGGTCACGGTCCTGTACTGCGACCTCGTGGGCTTCACGGCGCGCTCGGACCGCGCGGATCCCGAGGACGTGAAGGCGACGCTTCGACCCTTCCACGCCCGCATCGCTCGCGAGATCGAGAACCACGGCGGCACGCTCGACAAGTTCATCGGCGACGCCGTGCTCGGCGTGTTCGGCGCCCCGGTCAGCCACGAGGACGACCCCGAGCGCGCCCTGCGGGCGGCCTTCCGCATCCTCGATGCGATCGAGGAGATGAACGACGAGCACGCGGAGCTCGGCCTGGCGGCACGCATCGGCATCGACACCGGCGAGGCGATGGTCGCGGTCGGCCCCGGGCCACAGGTCGGCGAGCGCGTGACCGGCGATGTCGTGTCGCGCGCGGGCCTGCTCCAGGCGGCGGCGCCCGTGAACGGCATCGCGATCGGCGAGACCACGCACCGAGCGACGCGTGACCTCTTCGCGTTCGAGGAGCTCCCGTCGGTCGACGTCCCGGGCCGCGGAACGACGGTTCCGGCGTGGCGGCCGATGGCCGTCTCGCGCCTCGTCCGCGAGCGGCCGCAGACGCCGTTCGTCGGACGTGAGGAGGAGTCGGCGATGCTCCGGGCTGCATACCGCCGGGCCGTCGGCATGCCGGCCCTGCAGCTCGTCACGATCACCGGCGAGCCGGGGATCGGCAAGTCCCGGCTCCTCCAGGAGTTCGCCGAGCACCTGGACCGCGAGCGCGACATCATCCGCTGGCGGCTCGGGAGGTGCCGGCCGTACGGCGAAGGGGTGACCTTCGCGCCGCTCGGCGACATCGTGAAGACCGAGGCGGGGATCCTGGACTCGGATCCCGCGGAGGACGTGCGCAGGAAGCTCAAGCGCGCGATCGACATCATCGCGGAGGACCCAGGCGAGCGCGATTGGCTGACCGCCCGGCTCCGGCCGCTCGTCGGGATCGGCGACCCGGCGGCGGCCGACCGGGCGGAGTCCTTCACGGCGTGGCGCCGCACGCTCGAGGCGATGGCCGCGCAGCACCCGACGATCGTCGTGCTCGAGGATCTGCACTGGGCCGATCCCGCCTTCCTCGACTTCGTCGATCACGTCGTCGACCACACGATCGGACTGCCGCTCCTCGTGCTGTGCGCCGCACGTCCCAGCCTGTTCAAGTACCGCCCCGAGTGGGGCGGCGGCAAACGCAACGCCACCGCCATCTCGCTCCGCCCGCTCTCGGAGACCGAGACCTCGATGCTCGTGTCGGCGCTGCTCGACCCCGCCGCGCTGTCGGCCGAGACGAGGGCGACGGTGCTCGACCGGGCGGGCGGCAACCCCCTGTACGCCGAGGAGTTCGCCCGGATGCTCGGCGAGCTCGCCGACCTCGGCGACGGCGAGATCGCCGTGCCCGAGACCGTGCAGGCCCTCATCGCCGCCCGGCTCGACACGCTGGCCCCCGACGTGAAGTCGTTGATCCAGGACGCGGCCGTGCTCGGCCGCGTGTTCTGGTCGGGCGCGATCGCCGAGATGGCCGGCCGGCCGACGAGCGAGGTCGACGTGCGGCTGAACGACCTCGCGCGACAGGAGATGATCCGGCCGGTCCGCGCCTCGGCGATCGCGGGTGAGGCCGAGTTCACCTTCTGGCATCTCCTGGTCCGCGACGTCGCCTACGAGCAGATCCCGCGGTCCGAGCGCGGTGCGAAGCACCGGGCGGCGGCGGAGTGGCTGGCTCGCGTCGCGGGCGAGCGCATGGCCGACCGAGCGGAAACGCTCGCGCACCACTACGGGATCGCCGTCGAGCTCGCGGGCGAGGCCGTCGACGACGACCTGCGGGGCAAAGCCGCGCAGGCGCTCGCGCTCGCCGCCGACCGGGTGCGACGCCTCGACGCGGAGGCCGCCGATCGGATGCTCACGCGCGCCCGCACGCTCCTTCCCCCACGACACCCCGAGCGCGGACCCGTGCTCGTCCGTGCCGGCGAGATCGCCGCGACGCTCGGCCGGTTCGCCGAGTCTCGCCGCGACTTCGAGGAGGCGATCGCGGGCTACCGCGACGCGGGCGACACCCTCGGCCTCGGCGAGGCGATGGCGCGGCACTCCCGTTCGCTCTTCCGGCTCGGGGATGCGAGACGCGCCGAGCAGCTCCTCGCCGAAGCGGTGGAGATGCTCGAGCGCGAGCCGCCCGGACCCCAGCTGGCGCGGGCCCTCGCGCGAGCGGCCGGGAACGCGCTCATCGTCGGTCGGTGGGAGGAGTGCGTCCGCATGGCGACCCGTGCGCTCGAGATCTCGGAGGCTCTCGACCTGCCCGAGGAGATGGTCCGGGCCCGGCAGGCGCTCGGCGCCGCACGGTGCGAGATGGGAGACGAGGGCGGGCTCGCGGATCTCTGGGCGGCGCTCCGGCAGGGGGTCGCGCTCGGCCTCGGCGAGGAGACCGTGGTGACGTACGGCAACCTCGCGTACCAGCTGTGGCTGCGCGACGGCCCCACGATCGCCCTGCAGGCCTCGACCTCCGCGCTCGAGTTCGCCGAGGTGCGTGGCTTCATCACCGAGTCGATGTGGACCCGGGCCGGCCAGCTCGAGGCGCTGTTCGATCTCGGACGATGGGACGAGGTGCTCGAGATCGCGCTCGGGATGGAGGCGTGGGACCAGGAGGAGGGCGGCGGCCAGATCCGGACCTTCGCCGAGATCTACCGAGGCACGGTCCTCGCGTACCGGGGTGCGGTGCAGGAGGCGACGCTCCTCGCAGAGGTGTTCCTCCCGCGCGTGCGGATCGTGCACCGCGTCGAGTTCCTCGCGCCCGCCCTCGTCGTGGGGGCGACGAACGAGCTCGCGCGCGGTCACGACGCGATGGCGGTCGCGCTCGTCGACGAGTTCCTGGCCGGAACCGTGGATCACGCCGGCTTCCGCGCGCAGCACCTCCCGCAGGCGCTCCGCGTGCTCGTCGCGGCCGGGGCGAGCCGGAAGGACCTCCTGCCCACGCACCCGCCGGCGAACACCCGGGACCGTAACTCGCGGGCGACCGTGGAGGCGATCGCGGCCGAGGCTCGCGGCGACCTCGAGGACGCGCGCGCGAGGTACGCGGAAGCCGGCGCGGCGTGGCTCGCCTACGGCTCGGTGCTCGAGCTCGGGCAGGCCCGGCTCGGCGAGGCCCGGTGCGCGTCACGGCTCGGCGATCGCGACGCCGCAGCAGAGCGGTTCTCCGAGGCGCGCAGGTGGTTCGAACGGCTCGGCGCCGCGCCGATGCTCGCCGAGATCGACGCTGCGCTCGCGCCGAGCTGACCCCGGGCCGTTCACGCGATCTGCGGCAGACTGGCCGGATGAGCGACGCCCGCCCGACGAACCGCCTCGCGGACGCGACGAGTCCGTACCTGCTCCAGCACGCGCACAACCCCGTGGACTGGTTCCCGTGGGGATCGGAGGCGCTCGAGCGGGCGCGGCGTGAGGACAAGCCGATCCTGCTCTCGATCGGGTACGCCGCCTGCCACTGGTGTCACGTGATGGAGCGCGAGTCGTTCGAGGACCCGGCGACCGCCGCGCTCATGAACGAGCACTTCGTCTCGATCAAGGTCGACCGGGAGGAGCGCCCCGATCTGGATGCGGTCTACATGGATGCCACGCAGGCGATGACCGGTCGCGGCGGCTGGCCGCTCACCGTCTTCCTCACGCCGCAGGGCAGTCCCTTCTACGCCGGCACGTACTTCCCGAACGAGGACCGGCACGGCATACCCGCGTTCACGAAGGTCCTCGCCGCGATCGCCGAGACGTGGTCCTCTCGGCGCGGCGAAGCCGAGACGCAGGCGCAACGCGTGGTGGACGCGATCGCTCGTACGGGGACGCTCGCCGGCTCGAGCGAGCCACTGTCGGAGGAGGTGACCGCGGAGGCGTTCCGGGGACTCCGGAACGCGTTCGACCCCCGCTGGGGAGGGTTCGGCCACGCGCCGAAGTTCCCCCAGCCGATGACCCTCGAGTTCGTGCTGCGCATGCACGTCCGCGGCGTGCCGGGTGCGATCGAGATGCTGCAGCTCACGCTCGATCGCATGGCGTCGGGGGGGATCCACGATCAGATCGGGGGCGGCTTCCACCGTTACTCGACCGACGAGCGATGGCACGTCCCTCACTTCGAGAAGATGCTGTCCGACAACGCACAGCTCGCACGCCTGTACGTCCGTGCATGGCAGGTGACGGGCGTCGCGCGCTACCGCGAGGTCGCGACCCGCACGTGCGACTACCTCCTTCGCGAGATGCGGCAGCCGGACGGCGGCTTCTCCTCCTCGCAGGACGCCGATTCCGAGGGCGTGGAGGGTCGCTTCTTCGCCTGGACGTGGGACGAGCTCGTGGCCGCGGTGGGCGAGCCCGTCGCCTCCGCGCTCGGCGCGATGCCGAGCGGCAACTGGGAGGGCTCCAACGTCCCGTGGATGCCGCACCCGCTCGAGGGCGTGGCCGACGAGTACGGCCTCGAGGTCGCCGATCTGGAGCGAGAGCTCGATGCGGCGCGCGCGACGCTGTTCGAGATCCGTGGGCGACGCGTCCAGCCCGCGACGGACGACAAGGTGCTCGCGGCGTGGAACGGCCTCGCGATCTCGGCGCTCGCCGAGGCCGGGCGTGTGCTCGGCGAGCCCCGGTACGTCGACGCCGCGGTGGCCGCAGCAGGGTTCGTGCTCGAGCACCTCCGCGACGAGCGCGGCCGGCTGTTGCGCTCGTGGCGGCGCGGGCGCGTGAGCGGCCCGGCGTTCGCGGACGATCACGGCCTCATGACCGAGGCGTGCCTCGTGCTCTACGAGACGACCTTCGACCTACGGTGGTTCGAGGCGGCGCGGACCCTGGGCGACGAGCTGCT
>JBLNAW010000241.1:0-6163 GCA_050259555.1 Solirubrobacterales bacterium | reverse complement strand
CCCGGGCTATCGCGATCGGCTCTCCGCAGGACGCCGCGTCCTTCGCGGGTCGCGGCTGACGGCGTCCGCCTTCCCGGGTGCGTTCGGGCATCTGATGCGTGCGGGCGCTATCCTCAAGCGTCCATCGGCGGGGAACCGAGGAGGGGGACACGTGACGACGCGCCACGCGACGATCGCCGGGCTGGGTTCGCGCCTCCCCGACCGCGTCGTCCCGAACGCCGAGTTCGAGCAGCTCGTCGAGACGAGCGACGAGTGGATCCGCGAGCGGACCGGGATCGCCTCGCGGCGCTTCGCCGCCGCCGGCGAGACGACCTCGGATCTGGCCGTGCAGGCGGTCCGCCGGGCGCTCGACGAGGCCGGCATGGCGCCCGAGCAGGTCGACCTCATCATCTGCGCCACGCTCACGCCCGACACCCCGATCCCCGCGACGGCGGTCTGGGTCCAGCGCAAGCTCGGGATCTCGTGCCCGGCCTTCGACGTGAACGCCGCGTGCGCCGGCTTCTCCTACGCGATGTCGACCGCCACCGCCTTCATCGAGTCCGGTGCCGCTGAGACCGTGGTCGTGATCGGCGCCGAGGTGCTCTCCCGCGTCATGGACTTCCGCGACCGCAGCACGTGCGTCCTGTTCGGGGACGGAGCGGGCGCGTTGGTTCTGCGACCCTCCGAGAGCCCCGGGGTGCTCGGATCGGTCCTCGGGGCGGACGGGAACTCGGCGGAGATCTTGATCATCCCGGCGGGCGGCTCGGCCCGGCCCGCGTCCGCCGAGACCGTCGCGGCCAACGACCACACGATCCGGATGCCGGCGGGACGGGAGGTCTTCAAGCGCGCGGTCGTCGAGATGGCGAACGCGTGCCGCACGCTGCTCGAGAAGTCCGGCTTCACCGCGGACGACGTCGACCTGCTGATCCCCCACCAGGCGAACGCACGGATCATGGTCGCCGTCGCCGAACGGCTCGGCATCGGTCCCGATCGAGCGGTGATCGACGTCGCCGAGGTCGGGAACACCTCGGCGGCATCGATCCCGATCGCGCTCGACCGTGCGTTCCGCGCCGGCAGGATCCACGAGGGAGACCTCATCCTCCTGACCTCGTTCGGCGCCGGTCTCGCCTGGGGCGCCAACCTCATCCGATGGCACGCACCGGCGGGCGGATGAGGGTCGCCGTCGTCACAGGCGCATCGCGCGGGATCGGGCGCGCCTGTGCCGAGGCGCTCGCGGCCGGCGGCTGGAAGGTGGCGATCGGGTACCGCTCGAGCGACACCGACGCGAAGGAGGCGCTCGCGGCGATCGAGCAGGCCGGAGGCGCCGGAACCATCGTGCGCCTCGACACGGTCGACGAGGCATCCGTGAAGCAAGCCTTCGAAGAGGTGACCGAGACCCTCGGGCCGGTCACCGGCCTCGTGAACAACGCGGGGTTCAGCCAGGACGGGCTCCTGGCGAAGTACTCCATGGCGACGTTCGACCGGACCATGGACACGAACGTGCGGGGCGCGTTCCTCGCGAGCCAGGCCGCCCTCCGCGGGATGCTGCGCGCGAAGTGGGGCCGCATCGTGAACATGTCTTCGGCGATCGCGATCCGCGGCAACGCCGGCCAGACCGCGTATGCGGCCTCGAAGACGGCGCTCGTCGGCCTCACGAAGTCGCTCGCCCGCGAGGTCGGGGGCAAGGGCATCACCGTGAACGTGCTCTGCCCCGGGCTCGTCGACACCGACATGACCTCGCACCTGACGGAGCGGGCCCGGGCCGTCTACGTGGAGCAGACGCCCCTCGGCCGGACGGCGCACCTCGAGGAGGTCGCCGCCGTCGTCCGATTCCTGATGTCCGAGGAGGCGTCGTACGTGAACGGCGCCGTCATCCCCGTGGACGGCGGACTCACCGCCTAGTCGCCGCGCCGGTCGAGCCCCTAGCATGTGCCGGACCGACCCGAAGAGGAACCCAAGGAGGAAGGATGGACAAGGCAGAGATCGAGGCGCGCGTCCGTAAGGTCCTCGCCGAGCAGCTCGCCGTCGACGAAGCGCAAGTGGTGCCGGACGCTCGGTTCGCCGAGGATCTGAACGCGGACTCCCTCGACCTCGTCGAGGCCGTCCTCGCCCTCGAGGAGGAGTGGAACATCGAGATCCCCGAGGACGAGATGGAAAGCGTGAAGACGGTCGGCGCCGCGGTCGCCCTCGTCGAGCAGAAGCTGGGGCTGTAGGGGCCGGTGCGTCCGAAGGTCGTCATCACGGGCATCGGCCCGGTCACGCCGGTCGGGACCGGCGTCGAGGACTTCTGGGCCGGGCTCACGTCCGGCCGGAACGGGATCGGACCGATCGAGCGGTTCGACCCGTCGGGACTGCCCGTCCAGCTCGCCGCCGAGGTGCGTGACTTCGACGTCACGGCGTGGCTCGACCCCAAGGAGGCCCGGCGGACCGACCGGTCGACGCAGTACGCGATCGCGGCGGCCAAGCTCGCCTGGCAGGATGCGGGCGGGCCCGAGGTCGTCTCCGAGCGCGGCGGCGTCGTGTTCGGAACCGGTATCGGCGGCGTCGAGACGCTCCTCATCCAGCACAGCGTGATGCTCGAGCGCGGCCCCGGTCGCGTGAGCCCGTTCATGGTGCCCGGCCTCATGGCGAACGCCTCGGCCGGACACATCGCGATGATCTACGGACTGACCGGCCCGAACCTCTGCACGATCTCGGCCTGCGCATCGTCGAACCACGCCGTGGGCGAGGGCATGCGCATGATCCGCGACGGGTACCTCGACCTCTGCGTCGTCGGCGGCGCCGAGGCGGCCACGCTCCCGCTCACGATCGCGGCGTTCTCGCAGATGACGGCGCTCACGAAGAACCCGGACCCCGACACCGCCAGCCGACCGTTCGACGCCGAGCGTGACGGCTTCGTGATGTCCGAGGGGGGATGTGCGCTCATCCTGGAGTCCGAGGAGCACGCCGCGGCACGCGGCGCGCGCGTGTACGCCGAGGTCGCGGGGTACGGTGCGTCGGCCGATGCCTTCCACATCACCGCGCCCGATCCGAAGGGCTCGGGCGCCACGCTCTCGATGCGATGGGCGCTGAAGGACGCCGGCGAGGAGCCGGAGGCCGTGGACTACGTGAACGCGCACGGCACCTCGACGCCGCTCAACGACGCCGCCGAGACCGTCGCGATCAAGGCCGCGCTCGGCGAGGAGGTGGCACACGCGGTCGCGATCTCCTCGACGAAGTCGATGACCGGGCACATGCTCGGCGCGGCCGGCGCGGTCGAGGCCGCCACGTGCGCGCTCGCGATCCAGCGAGGCGCGATACCACCGACGGTCCACTACCGCACGCCCGACCCGGCGTGCGACCTCGACTACACGCCGAACGAGGCGCGCGACCTCGACGTCCGCTTCGCCCTCAGCAACTCCTTCGGGTTCGGCGGCCAGAACGCCACGGTCGCCTTCCGACGCGCCTGATCCGCGCGCCCTCGGCCGCGTCCGGTGGCTCAGACCGGGTCGGGGCCGGTCACGCGGTAGAACGGAGCGGCGTCGAACACCGCGCGTGTGGGACGGCCGTCGATAACCATGTCGAAGCGGACGCGACTCGGCGACGGCAGCGCTCCGGCGATGAACGAGCCGTCCTCGAGCGGGGTCAGCGGCTGCGCGGCACCGACGTCCGTGGATCCGAACAGTTCGAGGGAGAGCCCGCCGCCACGGACGAACACGTCGAAGCCGGGCGCCCACGGGTTCCAGCTGCGGTACCGGCCCGCGAGTGGGATCCACTCCTTCGGCGCCTCCGACCTCCGACCGTCCGCCGAGAACCACCGGGGTCCCCAGGAGGCCTCGACGAGGGCGCCGTCGCGCCGCACCAGGTCGAGCGGGTACCGGTCGGCCGCAGGGTCGTCGATCGCGAACCGATCCCCGAAGACCGGGAGCAGCGAGGCGCGCCACGCGCCCTCGCGAGCGAACAGGCGATCCCCTTCGGCGACGATCTCGAGCTCGCCGTCGTCGCCGCGGACCGTGCCGGCGAACCTGGCGGCGTCCGGCACGCCGACGCCGTCGGGCGGCTCCGGAACCTCAGGTAGTGCGACGCCACCGGCCTCGGCCGCCAGGCACCCGAGCGAGAACCTCGCGAGCTCGATCCGGTTGCTCCAGGGGGAGTTGGTGAGGATCGTGACCCCGACGCCCGCATCGGGGTCCACGAGCAGGTACGCCGTGAAGCCGATCATCCCGCCCGAGTGGCCGAGCAGGCGCCCCCCCTCGCCGGGGACCCACTTCAGGCCGTAGCCGAAGATCTCGCCGGGATCCTCGGGGTCCTCGGCGATCGGACGGGACATCAGCGCGAAGCTCTCCTCCGAGATCACGCCGCGGCCGCGGTTCAGGAGGAGACGCGCGTACCTCGCGAGCTCGTCCGCCGTCGCGCAGATCGTGCCGTCGGCGGTGCGGCTCTCGAACCACGTGGAGGGGACCCAGCCGTGCCGAGGCTGCCAGGGCCGGTCGTCGAACGGCGAGGTATGACCGGTCGCGAGGCGCGCACGCGAGTCGTTCGTGATGATGACGTCGGCCTCGCCCATGCCGATCGGGTCCATCACGTTCTCGAGCACGCTCTCCCACCACGGCCGGCCGGTCACGGCCTCGAGCACCAGGCCGAGCGTCTTGTAGCCGACGTTCGAGTACAGGAACCGCTCTCCGGGCGCCCACCCCGTGTGGGTCTCGCGGAGGCTCCAGACCTCGTTCACGGCGTCCCCGGTCGCGTCCATCCCGCACACGAGGCCGGACGTGTGACTCAGCAGGTGGTGGACGGTGATCGGTCCGTGCTCCGAACGCACCTCGAACCAGGGGAGGAAGTCCGTCACGGGCGCATCGAGGTCGAGCCGGCCGGCCTCGCGCTCCCGCATCAGCGCCATCACCGTGAAGCCCTTGCTGATCGAGCCGATCTGGAAGCGGTGCGACTCGGCAACCGAGGTGCCGGTCGCGACGTCCGCGAGCCCGTCGACCACCACCCCGAGCGTCTCCTCTCGGTCCGTGACGGCGAGCGCGAGCCCAGGCGTATCGAGGACCGCGCGATGCCGCTCCACGTAGGACGCGATCCGCTCCACGGACGCGCGCGCGTGCGCCATCGTCGCCGCCTAGCCGAAGAAGAGCCCGAGCTCGCGCTCAGCGGAGGTCGGCGAGTCGCTGCCGTGGACGATGTTCTCGGTGATGAGGAGGCCGAGATCCCCTCGGATCGTCCCGGGCGGAGCGGTCGCGGGGTTCGTCGGGCCCATCAACGTGCGCCACACGTCGATCGCGCCCTCGCCCTCGAGCCGCGCGACGACGACGGGTCCCGAGGTGATGAACGCGACGAGCTCCGCGAAGAAGGGCTTCTCGCGATGCTCGGCGTAGTGCTCCTCGGCGAGCGCGCGATCGATCTGCATGAGCCGCATCTCCGCGAGGCGCAGGCCCTTGGCCTCGACGCGGCCGAGCACCTCCCCGATCAGGCCACGGCGGACACCGTCCGGCTTCACGATGAGCAGGGTCGACTCGACAGCCATCTCAGGGTTCCTCCAGCAGGGCTCGGCGGGCGTCCGCGACAGTGTACAGAGAGCCCGTCACCAGGATGAGGTCGCCGGCCGCCGCGTCGGCGCGCGCCGCGGCCAGGGCCTCGGCCACACTCGGGAAGGCCTCTGCTGCAAGGCCGCGCGAGGCGAACGCCGCCGCGACCTCGGTCGCCGGCCGAGCCCGGACGCTCCGCGTCGCGCACGCGAACACCTCGTCGGCGAGCGGCGCGAGCCGGTCGGCGATCCCCTCGATGTCCTTGTTCGAGAACACGCCCACGACCAGTCGGAGCCGGTCCCACGTGAAGGCCTCGGGCAGCGCGGTCGAGAGCGCCTCGGCCGCCGCGGGGTTGTGCGCGCCGTCGAGCACGATCAGCGGGTGACGCCCCACGACCTCGAGCCGGCCGGGTGCCGTCGCGACGCCGAGCGCACGACGCACGGTCTCCTCGTCGAGCGCTCGTTCGAGGAACGCCTCCACCGCGGCGATCGCGGCGGCCGCGCTGTGCGCCGCATGTTCGCCGTGGATCGGCAGCACGAGATCCTCGTAGGTGGCACGCAGACCTCGGACCCGGAGCGCCTGGCCGCCGACGGCCGGCACCCGCGCCTCGAGCGCCCAGTCGCGATCCTCGAGCAGCAGGGAGGCGACGAGCTCGTCGCAGCGGGCGCGGATCACCT
>JBLNAW010000240.1:0-4750 GCA_050259555.1 Solirubrobacterales bacterium | reverse complement strand
GAGCGGGATCTGGCCCTCTGGGTAGCCGACCCACACGCAGGCAGCGAGCTGTGGGGTGTACCCGCAGAACCAGGCGTCGACGTACTGCTGCGTCGTCCCGGTCTTGCCGGCGACCGGCCGGCCGATCTGCGCGTTCGTGCCGGTCCCGCCGGTCACGACCGTTTGGAGCGCGTAGGTCGCGAGGTCCGCGTCGTTCTCGTTCAGGACCTGCCGACCCCGCTCGTTGATCCGGGTGCGGACCTCCCCGCTCGGGTCGGTGACCTCCTGGAGCGGGGTCGCGCGATGACGCCACCCTCGTGACGCCAGCGTCGCGTACGCGTCCGTCATCTCGAGCGGTGTCACCTCTTGAGTGCCGAGCGTGATCGAGCAGACAGGATCGAGCGGAGACGTGATCCCCATCCGGTGCGCGACATCCACGACCGCGTCGGGTCCGACGGCGGTGACGAGCTGGGCGAACACGGTGTTCACCGAGTGCGCGGTCGCCTGCGTGAGCGTGAAGGTGCCGGCCTCGGAATCGCTCGCGTTCGAGAGCTGCCACGGCTGCCCGTTCGTGTAGCAGCGCTTGTCGGGGATCGTGATCGAGCCGGGGCCGCTCCACCGCGAGTTCAGGCTGATCTTGTCCTCCATCGCCGCCACGAGCGTGAAGGGCTTGAACGCAGAGCCCGCCTGCCGCCCGGTTCCGCCTTTGCCGGTCGCGAGGTTGACCTGCGAACGATCCCAGTTCGAGCCACCGACCATCGCGACCACCCCACCGGTCCTGGGGTCGATCGCGACGAGCGCGGCCGCGGGGTCTCCCGGCGTGTCCAGGCGTCCCGCCACGGCGTCCTCCGCGTAGCCCTGCAGCTGTTGATCCAGGGTCGTCGTGACCTGCAATCCGCCGCCGAACACCGTCGGCTCTCCGAACGTGTCGATGAGCGAGCGGCGCGTGTAGTCGAGGAAGTAGCCGAGCTTGGGAGGGAAGTCGTCGGCGTTCACGAGCGGGTTGGTGCGCACGCGCTTGTCCTTCAGCACCGCCGCCCGATCGGCCTGGAGGTAGCCGTCGGCGACCATCCGGTCGAGGACGTAGTTGCGGCGGGTCTCGGCGTCGTTGGGGTTCGAGATCGGGTCGAACAGGCTCGGGCTCGGGATCAGGCCGGCGAGCGTGGCCGATTCGAGCAGCGTGAGCTCGCTCGAGTCCTTGCTCCAGTAGGTCTGCGCCGCCGCCTGGACGCCGTAGGCGCCGTGCCCGAAGTAGACGGTGTTCAGGTAGGTCGCGAGGATCTCATCCTTCGTGAACTCGTGTTCGACCTTGATCGCGAGGAGCGACTCCCGGATCTTCTGGCCGAAGGTGCGCGGCGGGACCGTGTAGACCTGCTGATGCGTCACCGGATCCTCGGAGTAGGTGCCGGCGTAGACGTTCTTCACGACCTGCTGCGTGATCGTCGAGCCGCCCTGCACCGTCTGGTGCGCGACGAGATCCGCCCACGCGGCGCGGACGATCCCGACCGGGTCGACCCCGGAGTGCTCGTAGAACCCCTTGTCCTCGGCCGAGACGACCGCGTGGCGCAGGCTCGCCGGCATGTCGTCGATCGGGACGATCGTGCGATCGACGCTCGAGTGCAGGGTCGTGAGCAGGTTCCCCGCGTGGTCGTAGACGTACGTGGTCTGCAGCGGCGGCGGGGTCAGGGGGAGCTCGAGCTGTGTGTACAGGTAGTAGAGGGTCCCGAGCACACCCAGCACACCGAGCAGCGGCACGGCGACGAGCACCCACCACCATCGCCGGAGCCAGCCCGTGACCCCGGGCTTGCGCTTGCGGCTCCTACTGGGGGCGTGCTTGCGACCCTTCGAGGGCCTGCGGGCTGCGGAGCGGTCCGCCAAGGTGTCGTCGATCGTATCCAACGGGCTCGAGGTATCCCAGGAACGACCAGGTCAAACACCGTGGAGTTCCGGTGACGATCCGAGGCCCCGGTCAGACGGCCCGGGCCACGAAGGCCTCGGACAGATGGTTCCAGTGGCACTCGACGCAGACCTCGACCACGTAGCACCACGAGCCGGGGCGGTCGGCCGCCATCGACAGACCGACGTCGAGTGGCCAGACCCTCCCGTTCTCCTCGCGCAGGCCGTCGCCGTAGACGTACGTGACCAGCCGGAGCTTCGTCTTCGAGCACACCGGGCAGTCGCGCCGGGAGGACTCCCCCACGTGCTTCGCCGCCCGCATCAGCTCGGGATGCGCGTCGCACACGTCGGTCCACGACGTCAGACCGGTCCGAACCTCATTCAGGAGATGGCGCTTGGCGAGCGTGTAGTCGACGGTCGCGAGCACCGCTCGCCGACCCCTCGGCCTGCCCCTCCCGCCGCTTCCGGTCTGCATGGTTGAGGCATCGTACACCTGGCCTCCGACTTGAGCGGGAACGGGTCGGCTCAGGGCGTCGGGACATCCACGACCGCCCTCGCACGGGCCGAGACGACGAGATCGTCGGCCGACAGGAACAGCCTCCCGACCGAGGTCTCGACCTCGACGCGCGCCTCGAACGTGCCCGCCTCGCACGCGCAAGACCTCAGGATCCCGCCGTTCAGCGCGACCAGGTCGCCCGCGGCGACCGCCGGATCGGTGTCGCCGGGGACCGCGAGGCTCTGTGCCGCCGCGAGGGCGGCCGCGTCCGCGGCCGTCTGGACCCGAGACGCCGCGATGAGCACGCGGGCCAGGTCCGCCGCGCCGAGCCCGAGCACCATCACGACCATCAGGATGCCCACGACGACGATCGATACGGACCCGACCTGACCGCCGCGGACCCGGCTCATCCGACCTCCTGCCGCATCGACGCGACCGCCCGCAGATCCACCACCTCCGGCAGCAACCACCCCGCGAGCGGACCGGCCATCCCGGCTCGATAAGAGACCGTGACGGTCACCGGCGTGCCGAGGGTGCCCTCGCGCACCACCCCAACCTCCAGCAGAGACGGGTCGAGCCCGGGCGAGGCCTCGAGCGTGGCCTGCCGCACGCCGGCATCGTCGAGTGACACGGCGGCCTCGCGCGCCCCGGCGCGCGCGGCCTGCGTAAGCACCAACCGATCCCTCGCCAGCACCCCGACCTGCACGGCCGCGAGCAGCACGAGGAACAGGATCGGCAACAGGAGGGCGAACTCGACGACGGCAGACCCGTCTTCGCGTTCGGACCTACGCCGCACTTCCCGCCACCTGATCGATGATGTTGTCGAAGAACGCCGGGAGCTTGCCCGACGAACGTGCCCACGCGATGAGCACGACCGCGACCGCCGCGGCCGCGAGGATCACGAGCGCGTACTCGGCGGTGGTCTGCCCGACCTCCTGCGAAAGCCGAACGCGGAGACGCACGTACCAAGACAGCAGCACCGGTTCACCTCCTCTCAACGGATCGACCGCAACGTGGTCACGAGGACCGGGACCACGGTGAGGAGGAGGAAGGCGGGGAGGACGAGGAACACGAGGGGGAACAGCATCTTCACCGGCGCCTTCCGCGCGCGCTCGGCGACGACCGCACGGCGCGTCTCGCGGCTCTCGCGCGCGAGTTGGGTGAGGGCGTCCGAGAGCGAGGACCCGATCGACCCGCTGCGGGCGAGCACGGCCGAGGCTCGTCGCAGGTCCGGCAGGTCCAGGCGCTTGGCGGCGGCGGCGATCTCGGTGCTCCAGCGCCCGCCGAGATCGACGCGACGAAGGGCGGCGGACAACTCCTCGGCGAGTGGGCCCTCGGTCGCCTCGGTCGCATGCCGGACGGCGAGGAGACCGGTCGAGCCGGCCGTCGCGGCGGCCGCGAGGAGGTCGAGGAACAGCGGGAGCTCACGGTCCGCCCGCCGCCGCCGCCGCGCGGCGCCGCGAGCGAGCGCGATGTCCGGGGCCCGGAAGGCGGCCAACCCGAGCACGATCGCGAGCGGCACCGATCCGAACAGCGCCGAACCTGCCACGACGACGAGCGCGCCGACGAGCCACTTCGTGCCGACCACCTCGGTCGCCGATCGCTCCCAGTCCGACGCCGCCAGCAGCCGTTCGATGCGCCCCGCGCCGGCGACCGTTCGGAGGATCGGGAAGGAACCCAGGCGCTCGAGGGCCGTCGCATGACGAGCCGCCGTCTGCTCGTGGACGGGAAGGGCGACGAGGGGGTCTCGTCTGGCGTCGAGGGGTGCCGCGGTCGCGAGCGCAGCGGCGACGGATGCGAGCACGGCAGCTCCAAGCGGCGCGGTCACGGCTCGACCGCCAGGAGCCGGCGGATCCACAGGAAGGCCGCAGCTTCCAGCACGAGCCCGACGGCGATGGCCGTGCGCCCGAGCGAGGACGCGACGGCGATCTGCATGTCCCGGCGCGAGGAGAGCCACAGGAACGCGAAGAAGCCGATCGGCAGCAGGCCCAAGATCGCGCCGGACAGCCGAGCCTGCGCGGTGAGCGAGCGGACCTCGCGGACGGCCGCCCGACGATCCCGCAACGTGCTCGCGAGACCCTCGAGGACCGGCGCGAGCGCTCCGCCGGTGCGGTGATGGAGGCGGAGCACGGCCGCCGCGAGCCGGACGTCGGTCATGGGGACCGCGGACACCCAGCCGTCGAGCGCATCCTCGAGCGGGACCCCGAGCCGGGACCGGTCGACGACCGCTCGGAGCGAGCCGCCGAGCGGGTCCGCCACCTGCTCGGCCGCGAGCGCCACCGCCTGCTGAAGGGACATGCCCGCCCGAGAGCCGGCGGCGATCGCCGCGATCGCATCCGCGAGCTGGGCCTCGAGTACGTCGGTGCGGCGAGCCGACCG
>JBLNAW010000239.1:0-4001 GCA_050259555.1 Solirubrobacterales bacterium | reverse complement strand
GGGGAGTGAGGGGCCGATGAGGATCGTCGGGCACCACGACAGGAGTTCGAACATGGCGAGCCGTGTCAGTAGGCGGGTTCGGTCGAGGGGCGAGGGCGGGGTCGCGACCCTCGAGTTCGCGCTCGTGAGCACCTTCGTGCTTCTCCCGATCCTCGCCGGAATCATCCAGTTCGGCATCTCGTACAGCCAGTACCAGGTGCTCCAGGGGGCGGCGAGGGAGGGGGCGCGGTGCGCGGCCGTCCAGGCCGCGGGATACACCGACTGCAACGTACAGACGGCGATCACCAACGCCGCCCTCGGATACGACATCTCGAGCACGCCCGAGGTGACCGTCGACGGCGTCCCCGGCACATGTACGAAGGACACCATCGGACGCAACGTCACCGTCGCGTGGGACCAGACCTTCGAGTTCGGTTTCCTGGGCTTCTTGCCCGTGGTGCCCGACCAGATTGAGGCGACCGTCTCGGGGACCTTCCGATGCGAATGATCGCGCGAGCGCGACGTGAGGAAGGCGGTGCCGTCCTCGTCCTCGTCGCGCTCGGGCTCGTCTTCTTCATCCTCGGGATGCTGGCGCTCACGGTCGACCTCGGTCGAGCGGTCGGGGTGAAGCGGAACATGGTGAACGCGGCGGATGCCGCCGCACTCGCCGCCGCGCAGCAGTGCGCGCTCGGGAAGGGGTCGGTCGCCGCGCAAGCGGCCGCGCTGCAAACCGCGAAGCTCAACGGCGCGCAGACCCAGATCTCGCTCCAGTTCGTGCCGGCCGGGGCCTGCCCGCCCGGCGATCCGCCCGCGGCGGGCCAGAAGTTCGTCACGGTGCGGTACGGCACCCTGGTCGACTACTTCGTCGCGCCGGTCCTCGGGTTCGACAACATCGACGTGACCGCCTCCGCGACGGCTATGTGGGCGGTGCCGGGGATCGTCCCGATCACGGTGAACGTCGTGCCGCTCCAGCAGTGCGACACCGAAGATCCGGCTCCCGGCAACCAGTGCAACATCGTCTACCCGAAGGACACGCTGCAGAATCCGCGCTGGGGGATCCTCGACCTGGAGCTGTGGGGGAACGCATCGGCGTCGAGTTGCCCGGTCCCGAACTCGGAGGTCGTGAACATCATCCAGTCGGGCGGCTGGCCGCCGCGCCAGACGCCGAACTGGGACTGCGTCGACAACGGGGCCCAGTTCAGTTCCTGGAGCAACCTCGTGGGCGGGACCTGGTGGTTCCCGGTCATCGACGTCGACCTGTCGACGGGGCACACCATCCCCGGCCACAACGAGCCGTGCACGGGCGCCGACATCCCCGCGCTCCAGGCGATCGGCAGAGACTGTCAGATCACCACGGCGTGGGTCGTGAAGTTCGTGCAGCTGAAGGTGACGGGAGTACGCATCGTGCCGGGCACGGGCGGGACGATCGAGCTGGACACGGAGGTCGTTCCGCCGCCCAAGAGCTCGGCAGGCATCGACATCCGATTGGTCGACTGACGGGACGGAACAGGACGGACCGAGAGCGGTCCGAAGCGACAGGGGGGATAGTGGGATGAAGTCTCGAGGCTTGGTGGTCGTTCTCGCGCTGATCCTGGCGACGGTCGCGACCGCAGGTGTGTTCCTCTACGCGCGGGGCGTCAAGGAAGACGCGCGGACCGGCGGGAGCCAAGTCGAGGTCGTGGTGGCCTCGGACGACATCCCGGCCAACACCGATCTCAACTCCGTGATCTCCCAGGGCGGATTCGTCCTGAAGGAGATCCCCCAGGACGCCCTGGTGGAAGGAGCGATCACCGAGATCTCCCAGCTGCGGAACCGCCGCAACAACGTCTTCATCGTCGCGGGTGAGCAGATCCCGATCTCGCGCGTCCAAGGCGGCAAGGTCGAGGGCGGTGTGCTCAGCATCCCCGAAGGTCACCAGGCCATCACGGTCTCCCTCGAGTCGCCGCGCGCGGTCGGTGCCGCGATCGCCGGCGGGGACAACGTGACCGTCCTGGCGACGTTCTCCGATGTCGTCATCGAGCAGAAGAAGAAGGCCCAGCAGACGACGCCGACGGGGCAGCCGCAAGCAGCGACTCCGACGGCGGCGACGGTCGTCCTCGTCCCGCAGGTCGAGGTCCTTCGGGTCTTCGTGCCGACGACCACCGGGACCACCGGGGGCGAGGGTTCCGCGGACACGACCGGGAACATCGCGGTCACCCTGGCGTTCCTGCCCGAGGAGGCGCAGAAGTTCGTCTTCGCGCTCGAGCAGGGCAAGGTCTACCTGTCGCTGCTCCCGCCGGACGCCGAGGGCGTCGAACTCGCGCCGTTGACGGTCGACTCGATCGTCAACCCGCCGAAGGCCAAGGGCAGCGCGTAGTGGCGCAGCAGTCGGTCATCGCGGTGGGGACGCCGCAGGCGTTCCGAGCCACACTCGCTCGGGCACTGGAGGTCGAGCCCGAGGACGTCGGCTGGGTCCAGAGCGTCACGGCGGCCGAGGAGGTCCTCGTCGGAGCGGACGACCCGGTTAACGTCCTCGTGCTCTCTCCCGAGATCAAGGAGCCCGACGCGCTCGGCCTCGCCGAGTTCGTCGGGCGGGCGGCCCCGATGACCGCGATCGTGATGGTCCGGGACAAGTCATGGAACGGACTGCTCCCAGCGGCTATGCGCGCCGGCATCCGCGACGTCGTCGACCTGACCCAGGGGAGCGAGGATCTGCGGGATGCGGTCGAGCGTGCGATCGTCTGGGCGGAGAACCTACGGTCGCTCCGCGGCGCGATGGCGGAGAAGCCCACCCACCGCGGGATGGTCATCTCGGTGTTCTCCTCGAAGGGCGGCACCGGGAAGACCTTCCTGACGACGAACCTCGCGAGCGCGATCGCCACAGCTTCAGGACAGGACACCGCGGTCGTCGACCTCGACGTCGACATGGGTGACGTGTTCTCGTACTTCGGTCTCGAGCCGACCCGTCAGGTCATGGATCTGATCGGCCTCGGTGAGGGCGCAGACCGCGAGACGGTCTTCGCCTCCTCGACGCAGGTCGGCGATCACCTGTGGGCCTTCGGGGCGGTCCCCGATCCGGCGATGCAGCCGCCTGCCGGCGAGGCGATCGGGAAGTACCTCCGGACGCTCCGTAACAACTTCTCGTACGTGATCGTCGACGCATCGGCTGACTACACCGACCTGGCGCTCGCCTGCTTCGACCTGTCCGACGCGATCTGCCTGGTGACGGGCTTGGACGTCGTCGGGGTGAAGCACCTGTCGAAGGCGCTCGAGACGTTGCTCACGATCGGCCTGCCGCGCGAGCGGTTCCGGATCGTGCTGAACAGAGCAGACAGCAAGGTCGGCCTGGATGCGGGTGACGTCGAGCGCGTGATGAAGATCCAGGTGGACACGATGGTCCCATCGAGCCGCCTGGTCCCGATGTCGCTCAACAAGGGGCGCCCGGTCGTGCTCGAGGAGCCCGAGTCCGAGGTCTCCATGAGCATCCGGAAGCTCGCGCAACGGTTCACCGGGGCTTCCGAGGTGTCGCGCGGTGGTGAGGTCGGAGAGGCGCCCGCCCCGGAGAAGAAGCGTCGAGGCCTCTTCCGGCGTCGTTAGGAGGATCAGATGTCACTCGCGGATCGACTCGCCAAGGCACAGCAGAAGGACCGGATCTCGGAGATCCGGACCCACGTGCAGGAGCGTCTCGTCGAGGTGCTCGGACCGCGTCTGTACGACGCGTCGATGTCCGACACCGAGCTCGAGGGGCTGGTCCATCAACGCCTCCGGGAGCTCCTGGACGAGGAGGAGCCGGGCCTGTCGGCCCAGGAGAAACTCCTCATCGTCCGGCAGATCGGCGACAGCGTCCTCGGACTGGGGCCGCTCGAGCCCTTCATCCGGGACCCGGAGGTGACGGACGTCCTCGTCAACGGCTGGGACTCGATCTACGTCGAGCGCGGCGGCAGGCTCTACTGGACGGGGTCGAAGTTCCACGACGAGGCCCAGCTCCGGCGGACGATCGACAAGATCGTCGGCAAGATCGGCAGGCGCATCGACGAATCCTC
>JBLNAW010000238.1:0-3374 GCA_050259555.1 Solirubrobacterales bacterium | reverse complement strand
CGGACGCCGTCCGGGGAGAAGCGGACGCGGTCGACGCCGTTGTGGATCAGCGTGAGGTGGCCGAGCGGGCCGAGCACCTCCCGCCCCTCCGAGGCCTCGCGCTCGGAGACCGCGACGATCGCGTCGCAGCGTCGCGCGAGCCGCCGCTCGATCCATCGGTACAGGCCGGCCATCTTCCCCCCGACGAGCCACGACCAGTAGTGCGGCGTGAAGACGACCGCCGGACGGCGTCGGCCGAGCGTCGCCACCGCGACGCGACCGAGGGCCGCGGCCTTCGACGAGTGGAGGTGCACGACGTCGCGACCCTTCGCGAGCCGGCGGATCGACCACAGCCCGAGGAGGTCCCGGGGCGAGGGCTCTCGCGCCATGTTCAGCGTCACGTGGGTGGCGCCGGCATCTCGGACCCACCCCGCGAGCGGCCCTCGGTCCGGCCCGGGACAGGCCACCGTGACCCGATGACCTGCCACGACCGCGGCCTCGGTCAGCTGCCGGACGAACACGGCGACCCCGTAGCTGACGGGCTGGGACACCATGAGGACGTCGAGCGGCTCGCCCACGCGCGCCCTCACCTCCGCCACGAGCTGAGGTCGATCGACATCAGCCGCTCCAGGTCCTCGAACTCACCCTCGTACCGGTGGCTGAGCTCGTCCTTGGCGGCCGGGTCGAGCTTCGGCAGCGCGGTCCCCTTCGCGATCAGCCGCCGCACGCCGAGTCGCCCGCCGAGATCCACGAGGGGTTCGAGGTGACGCTTGCGGAGCTTGCGCCCCGTCTTGACCGCGAGGTTGGACAGCGATCCGTGCGTCGGCACGGTGCTGGCGTTCACCCGCTCGACCGAGGTCGGGAACCCGTCCGCGGACACCCCGAGGAAGTCCGCGAGGGACCCGCGGACCCGCTCGCCGCCCTTCACGGCGTCCTCGAACACCAGGGCCAGCACCCGGTCGCGGTCGAACGTCTGCAGGTACCGCTCGAGGTGGCGGCTGTAGAAGCCCATCTCGAGCGCGTTCGGCCGGGTCGCGAGGAACTCGTCGAAGGACTCGCGGTAGTTCCGCCGCTGGACCACGAACCCGTACTGCGAGTACGCGCGGTCGACCGGATGCCGCAGCATCACGAGGAGCTTCACCCCCGGCAGCGCCGCCGAGATGCGTCCGGGACACTCGTCGCAGTACAGGTACTGGGGGGAGATCTCCCCGATCGCCCGATACGCGGCCGCCTCCTCCGCCGGGGGGAAGAAGCCCTCGTACCACGCGAGGCCCTGCTCGAAGTGCCGGTCGAAGAATCGGATCTCCTTGCGCTTGGTCGGCAGGCAGATCTCGGGGTGACCGGCCAGGAAGGTGTGCAGCCAGGTCGTTCCGGCCCTCGGGACGCCGATGCCGAGGAACGTGGGAAGCGTCATCTCGCGCCGCCGATCCCCGCATGCGCCAGATCCCCGCCGGTCGCACCGGATGCGGTCGCGAGCTCGGCGGATGCGGCCCTGCGCGAGGCGCGCTCGCTGCGAGCCACCGCGGCGCTCGCCACGAGCAGCGTGAAGAACACCCACGTGGTCTTCCGGTACTCCCACGTCAAGGTGGAGGCGCCCAGGGTCCACACCACGAGCACGGTGAGCCAGAAGTTCCGATCCCACCTCGGCTGGCCGAGCGCGTGGAGCACGACGGTTGCCAGGACGACGCCGAACAGGACGAACCCGATCAGCCCGAGCTCGACCAGGATCGACACGAAGGAGTTGTGCGCGACCTTGTCGAGGGTGTTGACCGACCGGTACATGTCCGTGCCGACGCCGATGAACGGGTGCTGTCCGAAGGATTCGAGCCCCTGGCGCCACTGATCGAGCCGGCCGTTCAGATCGCCCTGGGTCGCCTCGGTGGCCGTCGTCCCGAGTCGCTGGAACGACTTCAGCGGCGCGACCACGGGCAGCAGCGCGTAGAAGGCGTATACCAGGGCCAGGAGGATCGCGATCCGCGCGACCGGCCGGAGCCGGGTCAGCGACACGAGGCCGAACACCATGCCGACGCCGGCCGCGACGGCGGCGGTCCGCGTCCCCGACAGGGCCAGCCCGAGGAACGCCGCGGGGATGAACACGAAGTTCAGGGCGCGGAGCATGCGTTGGGCACGCGTCGTGCCGACGCTGCTCGCGAGGTACCAGGCGACGGGGATCCCGAGCGCGATGATGAAGCCGAACCCGTCCGGGTTGGTGTCGCCGAGACTGAACCGATCGTAGTGCGTGTAGAAGGGGTTCGAGCCGAAGTAGTTCGCGATCGCGCCGCCGACGGCCACGTACGCCCCGAGGACGTACGCCTGCAGCCCGGCCCGGACGGCCGCGCGCGTGCGGTAGACGTCCCACAGGACGATGACGAGCCCGAGCGCCTGCACCCACGTGAAGACGTGGAGGATGCTGCGCGTCTCGTCCGCGCTCCAGAACACGCTGAGCGCCACCCACATCACGAAGGCCCCCGCCGCGAACACGAACGGGTCCGGACGGCGGATCCTGCCCGTCATGATCGCGTTCGCCGCCCAGCACAGCCCCAGCGTGAGTCCGACGAGCTTCGCGAGCGTGCCGATGCCGGGGAAGCGGACGAGCCCCTCCCAGGCGACCGAGAAGATGAACACGAGCGAGAGTCGGTAGACGAGCCGCTCCATCAGGCGCCCACCAGGACGTCCAGGTACCGGCCGACGACGGTCTCCTGCTCGTAGGGCTGCCAGCTCGCCGTGTCGGGCCGCGGGACCTCGCCAGCCAGGGCGGCGCCGATGCCTTTGGCGAGGACGTCCACGTCGCCGACCGGTACGAGCAGGCCGTGCTCGCCGCCCGCGAGGATCTCGACCGGCCCGCTCGGGCAGTCGGTCGCCACCACGGGAGGGCCGCAGTACAGCGCCTCGATCAGCACGGAGGGGAGCCCCTCCCATCGGGACGACAGGACGAACGTGGCCGCGCGAACCATGTAGGGGTACGGGTTCAGGACCCATCCCGGCAGGTCCACCGCGTCGCCGAGGCCGAGCTCGGCGACGAGCGCCTCCAGCTCGGCGCGGTCGGGGCCGTCGCCGAGGATCATCAGCCGCGCCGGACGCTCCCGGCGCACGAGCGCGATCGCGCGGATCAACGTCGGGAAGTCCTTCTGCTTCGTGAACCGGCCGACCGCGAGCACGACCGGGTCGGCGCCGAGCTCGAACCACGGGTGCTCGAGCGGCTCGGCGGCCATCTCGCGGACCTCGGGCGTGATGATCGGGTTGTGGACCACCTCGACGAGGTCCGGCCTCAGCCGGCCGGCCCGGACCAGATCGTCGGCCGCGCCCCGGGACACCGCCACGACCCGGGCGGCCCACGGGTAGAAGCGGCGGACCAGCCTCGGCACCAGCCGGTGCCGACGGCGCGGTGAGTTGCG
>JBLNAW010000237.1:0-2559 GCA_050259555.1 Solirubrobacterales bacterium | reverse complement strand
CTCGGCGGCGAGCCCGAGCGCTGCACGCTCTATGAGCTGAACAGGTTCCACATGTGCGACGACGACGCCGGGCTCGCCGAGCTCGCCAGGCGCTGCCTCGCCGGCGAGGTCACGTGCGGCGCCTGCAAACGCGAGACGGCCGACCGGGTGGAGGCGTTCCTCGCGGACTTCCGCGAGCGGATGGACGAGGTCGCGCACCTTGCCGCGGAGATCGGGAACCCATGACGAAGAGCACACTCTCCCTGAACGAGCGGCGCCTGCTCACGACCCTCGCGCCGCTCGGCGCGGCCGATGCGGCCGAACTCGGTGCCGTCCTCGGGGCGGCCCCCGACGCGGTCGTCCAATACGCGAACCTGCTCGAACAGAACGGGGGTCTTGCCACGGTCGAGCGCGTGGTCGAGATGTCGTACCACCTGACCGAGGAGGGGCGGCGGTACGCGGAGGCGGGGCTGCCCGAGCGGCAGCTGCTCGCGGCGATCTCAGGTCCGACGCCGATGGCCGGGCTGAAGGCGCACCCGCTCGCCTCGATCGGGATCGGCTGGCTCCGGCGCAAGGGTTGGGTCACGATCCGCGACGGCATGGTCGAGCCTGCCGGCGAGGCGCCCGTGGGCGAGGACGAGCAGGCGCTGCACGCCGAGCCCCTCGCCGACGGCCCCGGGCTCCGCGCCCTCGTCAAGCGCGGCCTTGCCGCCGAGCACGAGTCGGTCGGCTATCGGGTCGCCATCACGGATGCGGGCCGGGCGCTCGTCACGGCCGGCCTCGATCTCCGCGAGGAGGTCGGGCAGGTCACCCACGAGATGCTGCTGACCGGCGCCTGGCGCGACGCGGCGCTCCGCCGGTACCGGGTCGACCGGCTGCCCCGGCGTGCCGTCCCCGGCAAGGTCCACCCGTACCAGCGCCTCCTCGACGAAATGCGGCGGATCCTGCTCGAGATGGGGTTCGTCGAGATGGGCGGCGAGCTGGTCCAGTCGGGTTTCTGGAACTTCGACGCCCTCTTCCAGCCGCAGGACCACCCGGCCCGGGAGATGCAGGACACGTTCTACCTCCCGGGCGAGGCCGAGCTGCCGGAGATGTGGGAGGCCGTCCGCGAGATGCACGAGCACGGCGGCGAGACCACGTCCACGGGCTGGGGCGGCACCTGGCAGCAGGCGAAGGCGCGGCAGCAGGTGCTGCGTACCCACGCAACCGCGCTCTCGATCCAGTACCTCGCGGCCCACCCGGCGCCGCCGGTCAAGGCGTTCGCGATCGGACGCGTCTTTCGGCGCGAGGCGATCGACCCTACCCACACCCCGGAGTTCGAGCAGCTCGAGGGGATCGTCATGGACGAAGGGGTCACCTTCTCCCACCTGCTTGGATTCCTCCACGAGTTCTACCGCAGGCTCGGTTTTCCGCAGGTCCGGTTCCGGCCCGGATACTTCCCGTACACGGAGCCGTCGGTCGAGCCCGAGGTCTTTGTCGAGGGGCTCGGGTGGGTCGAACTCGGCGGCGCCGGCGTCTTCCGCGAGGAGGTAACGGCCCCGCTCGGGATCGACCGGCCGGTCCTCGCCTGGGGTCTCGGGGCCTCGCGCCTGGCCATGCTCAAACTCGGCCTGACTGATCTGCGCCAGCTGTACCGCTCGGACATCGACTGGATTCGTGAGACGCCGATCCGGGGGGGGCGCTGAGCATGCCCGTGATCACCCTCCCGTACCGCTACCTCGAGCGGCTCGTCGGCCTCCCGCGCGAGACAATCGTCGAGCGATTGCCGATGTTCGGCTCGGACATCGAGCGGCGCGGCGATGACCACGTCGACGTCGAGTTCTTCGCGAACCGGCCGGACCTCTTCTCGACCGAGGGCGCGGCCCGGGCGCTCCGCGGCTTCCTCGGGCTTGAGAAAGGGCCGACGCGGTATGCGACCGCGCCCTCCGGCATCGCGTTCTCCGTCGACCCGGGCCTCGCCGGGATCCGCCCGTACCTCGGGTCGGCCGTCGTTCGCGGGCTCTCTCTCGACGAGGAGGCGATCGTCTCCCTGATGGGGTTGCAGGAAGCACTTCACTGGGCCGTTGGTCGGGGGCGGAGAAAGGTCGCGATTGGTCTGCACGACCTCGCGCGCATCCATCCGCCGTTCCGATACCTCGCCTCGCCGCGGGACAGGTCTTTCGTCCCTCTCGACGTCGAGGAGTCGATGAGCATGGAGGAGATGCTCGAGCGCCACCCCAAGGGCCGGGCGTATGCCCACCTCGTCGCGGACGCCCCGCGCTTTCCCCTGATCGTCGACGCCGACGACCAGGTCCTCTCGTTTCCGCCGATCATCAACGGCGAGCTGACCCGTGTCTCGGCCTCGACCACCGACGTCCTCCTCGACTGCACGGGCACTGACCGGCGCGCGGTCGAGACGGCGACCACGATCCTCTGCACCGCGCTCGCCGAGGCCGGCGGCAGGATCGAGACCGTCGAGATTGACGGGATTGTCTCCCCCACGCTCGCGCCATCGTTCCGCGAGGTCTCGGTCGATGAGTGTGCCCGTCTCCTCGGGCTCGACCTGGACGCCGCGAGCATGGCCGTGCTGCTCAGGCGCAT
>JBLNAW010000236.1:0-3307 GCA_050259555.1 Solirubrobacterales bacterium | reverse complement strand
AGCTCGCGAACAACGCCTCCGTCATGTCGACGATGGCGTGCCTCGGCGAGGTCCTCGCCCTGACGGACCGGGCGGGACTCGATCCCGAGGTCGTGCTCGACGCGCTCGCGATGGGACCGCTGGCCTCGTTCGTGGAGCGATGGCACGACAAGCTGACGGGCCGTGTGGACCGGGTGGACTTCACCTTGGCGCTCGCGCGCAAGGACCTCGCCCTCGCGCTCGAGGAGGGCACGAGGGTGGGACTCCGGCTCGGCCTCGCCGAGGCGGCCGTCGCCCGATGCGACGAGGCGATCGCCGCCGGTCGCGCGAGCGAGGACAACACGGCCGTGGTCGCGGAGATCCGCTCGTGAAGGTGTCCGCTCCGAGCCCGGCCGTGGAGCTGGTCCAACGGTTCCTCCCGGTCGTCGTCGGCGCGCGTGTGGGCGACGCGATGGGCGCGCCGACCGAGGGCCTGAGCGCAGAGGCCATCGCGGAGCGGTTCGGCTGGGTGGACGGCTTCACCGGCGACGGCACCGACGATTCGCTGATGGCGACCTTGCTGGCCGATGCCCTGCTCGAGAGCGGCGGGCACGCCGGTGCCGACGAATGGGCGGAGCAGTGGGTCCGCCAACGGGAACGGATGATGGCGCGGCGGGATCGGTTCTTCGTCTCCGTCCTCCACACGGCCGAGAAGCTCGGATACGGGCAGCCTCCTCGTAGGGTCGCGGCGGGCACGATGCCGTCGAGCAGCTCGGCGATGGGTATCTGGCCGGTCGGACTGGTCAACGCGGGCGACCCGCGCGCCGCGGCGGCGCAGGCCTACACCCTCGCCGCCCTCATCCACGTCGGGGAGGTGGACTTCTGTCAGGACGCCGCCGCCGCCGTCGCGGCGGCGGTGGCGGCCGGCCTTCGCCCCGGAACGGGGGTCGACGAGGCTCGCGCCGAGGCGCTGTCGGCGCTCCATCCGTTGAGCGGGGCCCCGATGCGCGAGCTCATCGGCGAGGCGGTGTCACTGGCGGAAGAGGCGTCGGGGTACGAGGAGTTCCGGAGCCGGTACCTCGAGCGCTTCGGGCGGCGCATCGCGTGTGACTCGCGCGAGACGGTGCCGGCCGCGTTCGCGCTGACGGCGATGGCGGGCGGCGACGTCCGGCGCGGTGTCGAGCTGGCGGCCAACTTCGGCCGGGACACCGATACCATCGCGACCATGACGGGCGCCCTCTGCGGCGCGGTCGGCGAGCCGGACGCGATCCCCGAAACGTGGATCGCCGCGCTCGGCCCGGCCGCGATGCTCGACGCCGAGGATCTGGCCGGCCGGCTCGCCGAGCTCGCCCGCACGAAGGTCGCGGAACGCGAGCGCCTCTCCCACACGGTTCCCGGGCTGACGGATGGATAGCACGCGGTCCTTCCTCGAGTCGATCGGGCTCCCGCCCGGCGATCTCTTGACCCTCCCGGACTCTCCGAAGCGCTTCCCCGACGGCGCCGCGTTCCGCATCGAGATCCCGAGCACCGAGGGCCCCCGGTGCTTGGAGGCCGTTCTGGAGGAGGCGGCGCGGCGTGACGTACCGGTCCACCGCGTCTCGCAGGGGAGCGGTGGCTTCCTCCTCACCGACGACGAGTTGGACGAGATGGTCCGGCTCGCGGCCGAGGCACGGATCGAGGTGAGCCTGTTCGCGCAGCCCACGGCTGCGTGGGTCCCCTCGGCGACCGCTCGCACGGAGGGCGGTTCGCTCGTCGGCAGCTCGAGTCACGGCCAGGAGGGCATCGTGTTCGCGCTCGACGACATCCGGCGATCTGCCGCCCACGGCATCCGGAGCGTGCTGATCACCGACATCGGTCTGCTCGCGGCGTTCCAGGCGATGCGCGGGTCGGGCGTGCTGCCGCCCGACATGCAGGCGAAGATCTCGGTCGCGCTCCCGATCGCGAACCCGAGCACCGCTCGCGTGCTCGTGGGGCTGGGTGCCGACACGCTCAACCTCGTGACGGATCTCTCGCTCGCGCAGATCGCGGCGATCCGCGCGGTCGTGGACGTGCCGATCGACTTCTACATCGAGGCGCCCGACAACTTCGGCGGCTTCGTCCGATACCCGGAGCTCGCCGAGCTCATCCGCGTCGCCGCCCCCGTCTACGTGAAGCTCGGCCTGCGGAACGCGCCGAACATCTACCCCTCGGGCACCCACATCGAGGCGACCGCCATCGCGCTCAGCCGCGAACGTGTGCGCAGGGCTCAGCTCGCGATGGAGATGCTCGGGCGCAGTGATGCCTCGTTCGAGACCTCGGCGCCCGGAGCCGCCGGCCTCGCGATCCCGATCCCGGTCTGAGGGGAGGGTCAGAGTGGAGCGGGTCGGGTTCATCGGGCTCGGGGTCATGGGCAAACCCATGGCGACCAACCTCGTGCGTGCGGGTCTCGACGTGGTCGTGCACTCGCGCGCGCCGGCGCCCGTCGACGAGCTCCTCGCCGTGGGTGCGCGGCAGGCGGACTCGCCTGCCGAGGTCGCGGCCGTGACGGACGTCGTGATCACGATGCTGCCGGACACGCCCGACGTAGAGCTCGTGCTGTTCGGCGAGCGCGGCGTCTCCGACGGGATCCGGGCAGGGTCCCTCGTGATCGACATGAGCACGATCGACCCCTCCGCGGTGCAGCATTTCGCCGAGCGGCTCGCCGTGCGCGACGTGGCGATGCTCGACGCGCCGGTCTCGGGCGGCGAGCGTGGAGCGATCGACGGCACGCTCTCGATCATGGTCGGGGGCCCGGAGGAGGCCTTCGAGCGCGCGCTTCCGCTCCTGCGCATCATGGGTCGCAACGTGACCCGCGTCGGGAATGCCGGTGCCGGGCAGATCGCGAAAGCGTGCAATCAGCTCATCGTGGCCTCGACGATCCAGGCGGTCGGCGAGGCGCTCGTGCTCGCGGCGAGGGCGGGGGTCGACCCGGCCGTCGTGCGCGAGGCGCTGCTCGGCGGGTTCGCGGGGAGCAAGATCCTCGAGGTGCACGGCCGCCGGATGCTCGAGGGCGACTTCACGCCCGGCTTCCGAGCCGCCCTGCACCGCAAGGACGCCCGCATCGTGACGAAGGCTTCCGAGGAGCTCGGCTCGCCGGCGCCGGCGTTCGCCGTCGCCGCGGCCGCCCTCGAGGCGCTCGTCCAGGCCGGGTCGGGCGGCCTGGATCACGCCGCGCTCGTCACGCTGCTCGAGGACGCGGCGGGCGTGGACCTGGCTTCGGATGAGGGCCGCCCTCCGGAGGGCTGACCCTCGCCTCAGGCCGGCTTGAGGAGCCGGAAGGCGATGAAGCCGGGCCCGGTCGATAGCTTCTCGTGGTCCTCGGGCCACCGAT
>JBLNAW010000235.1:0-3863 GCA_050259555.1 Solirubrobacterales bacterium | reverse complement strand
AACGCTTCGAGGAACGCGTCCTGGACGACGTCCTCCGCGACGGCCCGATCGCCGGTCAAGGCGTATGCCAGACCGAGCACCGCGTCGCGTTCGAGCGCGAAGAACGAGTCGAAGGTCTCGTGCAGGCCGTCGGCCTGCGACTGCTCCGGTTCGCGCACGAGCCTGCTCCTCGCGCCCACGGTCGTGGCAGAGGGCATCTTGGCCCTCCGAGGGTCACTCGCGCCAGCCGTCCGGAAGGTTCATACGCCCGTCGCCCTCTACGAGGGCCCAGCACCCCAATCGGCCTCGTGGTCGAACGTCGGACTGATCGTCACGAACCTGAGGTGCGTCCCATCCGCCATCGCGACCGCGATCCCTTCCTGGTAGTCGTGATAGTCGCCCGAGCCGTTCCCGGTGGAAACGAACAGGAGCATCACGAGCTTCGTGCCATCGGGCGACCACGAAACGTCGCCCGCGAAGACCTGGCCCGGCGTAGCGAGCGGGACCTTCGCGAGGCCCGTCCCGTCCGGATGGACGACGAAGATCGAGTTCGGTCCTGGCTTGGCGAAGACGATCCACTTGCCGTCGTTCGACCAATCCCCGTGGTTGTCGCAGAAGCCCCACGGCGTGATCCGATGCTCGTCGGTCCCATCGACGTTCACGACGTAGATCGCGGACCGCTTCGAGCAGTCGCCGAAGTCCCACCTGCCGAAGGCCAGCTGGGAGCCATCAGGCGACCAGGCGATCGGGACGTCGGCCATGCCGCCGGCATCCGTGATGCGCGTCAGCCCGCCGCCGTCCGAGGACCTGACGAGGTAGATGCCGTTCACGCTCGTGTCGCTGTCGTTCCCTCCTTCGCAGGCGAACAGCTGCCCGTTCGGCGACCAGAGCGAACAGAAGGTGCCGACCTGCGGCATGCCGGCCGGAGCCAGTGCGCGCCAGCTGCCATCCGACGGATCGATGATCACCGTGTGGCCGGTGCACGTCGTCGGTGAGCACGGCTGGCCGAGCCCGGAGATGACCGCGACCTGCCGTCCGTCGGGCGACCAGTTCGGCGAGCCCGAGGGGAAGTCCGGGAACAGCTGGTGGGCGGTTCCATCGGCACCGAGGATGTAGGTGAAGCTGTCATCCGCCGCTGGATCGAACCGTGAGAACACGATCTGGCCGTTGGTCGGGGTGGTGTCTGCCGCGGCGGTGGGCTGTGATGCGACGCCGAGCGAGGTGAGCAGCGAGAGGAGTAGCGCGATCCGCTTCATGTGGCCTCCGTCGATGTCCGCGTTCGTGCGGGCTTTCGCTCGTCACTCGCACGGATCGACCGCGAGGTTCAGTCCGCGTCATCATTCCGCCCGACGATGCGGATCACTCTGTGCGTCCGACGGTTCGTTGACAGCGAGTTGGTGGACCCAAGGGGACTCGAACCCCTGACCTCGTGGCTGCCAGCCACGCGCTCTACCAGCTGAGCTATGGGCCCGGGAAGCGGGGGTCAGTCTAGCGAACCGGCCGAGGCGGCGACCCCGCCGTCCTCGTCCCACGGGAGGCGTGGGGCGTCGCGCCAGAGACGCTCGAGGTCGTAGAAGTCCCGCTCGGCGGGCGCGAACACGTGGACGACGACGTCGACGTAGTCGAGCAGCACCCAGCGTGCCTCCTGCTCGCCCTCGCGCCGGACCGGCTTGGTTCCGAGATCCCGGAGGGCCTTCTCGACTTCCTCGACGACGGTCTTCACGTGGCGATCGCTCGTGCCGGTGCAGAGGACGAAGAAGTCGGTGATGACGATGAGCTCGTGGACGTCGAGGACCACGACGTCCTGGGCCTGCTTGTCGGCTGCGGCTCGAGCGGCCGCCGCCGCGATCTCGCGACTGCCGGGGTCGTTACCGCTCGGCACGCCGCGCCTTCCGCCTTCCCGTCAAGCTCCGAAGTCCTTCCCGACCACGATGGTCACGTCCGCGAGGCCGGAGGCCGGACCGGCCACCTGGACATCGCCCACACCCAGCAAGTCTCGCACACGCTCGCCGAGCGAACGGTACTCCTCGCTCGAGACGACGACCTGGGTCGTGTCGTGGTCGAAGCTCGAGGCGTTCTCGGACACGACGATCCGGAACCCCCCGGGGATCAGCCGCTCGGCGACGAGCTCGCCGATGCCCGGCGCCCCGCTACCGTTCAGCACGATCACCGGCTGCACCTCGCGGTCGAGCACGCCCCACGCCGCCGTCACGACGGTGCGGATCGTGTCCGGATCGGTCCGCATGATCCCGCCCGGGACGTCCTCGGCCGGCAGCACCTCGACCGAGGCGCCCCGAGCCGCGTTCAGCAGCTCGGCGTCCCGGCTCGGGTCGTCCGACTGCGGCAGGTCCTTCGGCTCCCACGTCGCCACGGCCAGGACCGCCTCGAGCGTCGTCTGCCACACCTGCGCTCGAGCGCCGCCGGAGGTCAGGATCGCGTCGAGCGCCTCGGCGCCGGTCATCTCCGTACCGCCGACCTCGATGCCGCCGGCTCGGTCGACGATCGCCTGGATCTTGCCCTGCCCGAACTCGACGGAATGCGGGATCCAGACCCCGAGCAGGTTCGCCGTCGCCGTCGCGGCCGTGCGACTCGGCAGCTCGAGCGCGTCGGCGATCGTGGCGTCTCCCTGACCGGGGATCGTGATCGCGACCGTGTCCGGGACGATGAGCGCGGCCGGCGCCACCGAGCCGCCGGCGCCGACCACCGCGTCCAGCGTCCCGACGTCCGTGTGGACGACGAGGAGCAGGAGCTCGGACGGGCCTTCGCCTCCGCCGCTCGACGCCGGCGCGTCCGAGCTCGCGAGCTTCACCACGACGAGCGCGAGCGCGGCGACGGCGACCGCGGCGACGAGCGAGAGGCGGCCTCTCGTCACCGGTACAGGCCCGCCTTCTCGATGTAGCTCTTCACGCCCTCGGGGACGAGGTAGCGGATCGGTCGCCCCTCGTGCACGCGTTGGCGGATGTCGGTCGAGCTGATCGCGAGCGCGGGGATGTTCATCACGCTCACGTTCGGGTGGGCCGTCGGGGCCTCGGCCTCGAAGTGCGTGAGATCGTGACCCGGCCTCGTGGCGGCGATGAAGTGCGCGAGCGAGAGGATCTCGGCGGGGTCCTTCCACTGGAAGATCTCGAGCATCGCGTCGGCGCCCGTCACGAAGAACAGCTCGGCGTCGGCGTTGCGCTCCTGGAGGCTCCGCAGGGTGTCGACCGTGTACGTGGGTCCGGTCCGGTCGACCTCGATCCGCGAGACCGAGAACCGAGGATTGCTCGCCGTCCCGATCACCGTCATCAGGTAGCGGTGCTCGGAGTCGGAGACGACGAGGCCCTCCTTCATCCACGGCCGTCCGGTCGGCACGAAGACGACCTCGTCCAGGCCGAACTGCACCGCGGCCTCCTCGGCGGTCAGCAGGTGTCCATGATGGATGGGGTCGAACGTGCCGCCCATGACCCCGAGGCGTCGTCCCACGGCGCCTATCCTACGGCCCGCCCCTGCGACGCCCGTGGAGGTCCGTCAAGGTTCGCCAACGAGCTCCTCGACCCATCGCCGCAGGTCGCCGAGGTGCGTGGCGTAGTGGATCGGGCCGGTCTCGTCGAACCACTCATCCGCATCCGGCGTGAGCTCGGTTTGCGTGAACCGCTCGACCATCGTCGTCCGGGAGGCGTACCACTCGGTCCGCACGGTCTCGAGGTCCAGTCGCTGCGACTGCGCGAACCACCGACGGTTCACGGCCTCGGTGTCCCCGTCGATCGTCGAGCCGGTGAAGGTCCCCGCCCGCATCTGGTCGAGCGCTCGGACGCAGTCGGCGCTCCAGCACGCGACGTGCCACATCAGGTCCTTCACCGACCAGCCTTCCGGCGTGTAGCCGGGCGCCTGGAGCTGCCCCTCGG
>JBLNAW010000234.1:0-4941 GCA_050259555.1 Solirubrobacterales bacterium | reverse complement strand
CGCGGTACACGTCGCGCTGAGCGGGCGTCGGTCGCACGTCTCCGCAGAGGAACGTCCGAGACACGCAGAAGAAGTAGCCCTCGATGCCGATGGCGTCGGTATCGACGTACACGAGGTCGCCGGCTTCGATCGCGCGACTCGTCGCCTCCGCCCGCCAAGGATTGGTGTTCGGACCAGAGCACACCGTGTTCGTCGCGACGTGCTCCCCCCCGCGACGGAGCAGGGTATCGACGAGGATCGCGAGGAGGTCGCACTCTCGAACACCCGGTGTGATGGAGCGCTGGAACGCGTCCAACATCTCCATGAGGATGAGCGCGTTGGCGTCGAGCAACGCGATCTCCTCGGGCGTCTTCACCTCACGAGCGGCCGCCGTGACGTGTTGAGAATCGATCAGCGTGATCCCATCGTGCTGGAGCGCAAGGAATCCGGGAGTGCCGAGCCGATCGACCGCGAGCGGCGCCCCTCGATCCACCCCGAGCTCGCCGAGCGCCTCGACCACGTCCCTCGCGAAGATGCCTGCGTGCGTCGCGGAGTCATCGATGAACTCCCACGCATGCATCGGGCGGACGTCGGCCTCGATGTCGCGGAACAGGTGCACCGAGTTGCCGTGCATGAACACGATAGGCCTGCCCTCGGCGGGGACGAGGGCGCAGTTGATGAAGGTCGTGTTGCTCCAGATCGGCATGGCGGACACGCCCGTCGCGTACCGAACGTTCGGCTCATTGAACAGGAGGCACGCCTCCAGGCCTCGCGAGCGCATCGCCCCCTGGAGTCGTTCGAGGCGGCCCGTCCTCAGGCGCCGCAGCGTCTCCTCGCCGACGACAACGCTCACTGCAGCTTCCTCGGAGTGGTCGTCTGCCAGCGGCGGGTTCGGATCAGCTCGTCGTTCTCGTACACGTCCAGGTTGAGGTCGAAGCGGTAGGTCGTCGGATCGCTCTCGAGCCTGAGTCGGGCGTGCGCACGCGCCGTGACCTCCGGCCATGTGATCTCCGTCTCGTCGGCGGACTCGACCCAGGCGTCTCCTGGTGACAGAGGTCGAACGCCCGCCACGACGTCCTCGGTCCTCCACGCGCTCCATCGATCGGGTATCGCGCTCGTGCTCAGCTGATGCACGGCGACCCGCGTCTCGCTTCCGTAGATGTCATGCTCGATCCGCCAGATCGGGGCTTCGCGCTCCCTCTCCCCGGCATCAGCTGGTCTGGCGGGTCTCGACACGGGGACGAACGACGGCCTGTCTCCCGCCGGCGCCTCGCCGACCGTGGGGAGGTCGAGCCGAGCCCCTTCTAGGACGACCACGAGCTCGGATGCGGACGGCGGCGCCCACGCGTTCGGCCAGTCCGCACCCGCGATCGAGAGCCGGATCGTCCCGCCGGCGGGGAGCACGCGTGAGGTCGCATCGAGCTCCACCGAGACCTCGTATGGCTGCCCGGGGACGAGCGGTTCTGGCGCCACGTGCGAATCCCGATGCGTGAGGTTCAGGATCCCCCGGCTCGACAGGGCGGACGTCCCGTCGTCGAGCACCTCGCACAGCTTCGCGGACAGGAACGCCACGGGATGCGAGGAACGCACCGTCAACGTCAGGACCGGGTTCCCGAGGATCTCCAGCTCCGCCCGGACCGGCCACTCGTAGACGAGCGAGTAGATCTCGTCCGGGCGCTGATCGATCGGGAGGCCGTACGGTGGATCGTAGGACCCGCGGATGTGCGCGGTGACACCGACGTCGCCACGCACCTTGAGCGTCTCCTCCATCGCGCCACCCGTCCTGCCGGGCCGGATGGCGTCGCTCAGCGGGAGCTCCAACTGCCGGAGCCTGGCCGGAGGCCATCCCGCCTCGAACCGCCACTCGCCGGGCATCGCGTCGAGGTCGGGCTCCGGTGACGTTGAGCGCTGGATGAAGAACGCGATCGGCGGTTCCTGGTCCACGCCGTTCTCGATGCCCCGAAGCCACCGGTCCCACCACCGGATCATCTCGGGGACGAGATCGATGTTGGGTCCGGGTATCGAGTTGTTCGGCGACATGTGGCACCACGGACCCATCAGGAGACGCTTCGGCACCTGCAGGTGCTCGATCATCCTCAGCACTGAGTTCCGGTAGATATCCGCCCAACCCGCGACGATCATCGTCGGGACCGTGATCAGGTCGTAGTCCGGCCGGAGCGAGCCTTGCCTCCAGAATGGCCCGTCGTTCTGTTCCTCGATCGAGCCGAACCACGGCACGAGCTCATCGATGCGTTGGAGCCAGAGTCGACGCCAATCCTCGCCCGCGAGCGACGGGACGGGGGGCAGGGCGTTCATCGACACCATGAACAACGGATAGCCGAACTCGATGACCTTCCTGACGCCGCCCCCGAAGTGGATGTCGTCGGTGTACCGATCGTCCGTCGCATAGATCGGGATGATCGCCTTGAGGGCAGGGGGCCGGCGCATGGCCGTCTGGATCGTGTTGAACCCGGAGTAGGACGTTCCGAACATCCCGACCGACCCCGAACTCCATCCCTGGTGCGAGAGCCAATCGATGACGTCGCACAGGTCGTCTTGCTCCTGGGGCGGGTACTCCGCCGTCGCGACGCCTTCGGACGTCCCCGTTCCGCGAAGATCGACGCGACACACCGCGTAGTCGCCTTCGTCCCGCAGGCGCCGGTACGTTCCGGCTCCTGTCGAGAGGTCGTCCTTGCGGTATGGGCGAGCCTCGAGGAGCACGGGCCATGGACCTTCCGTGTCCGGCAGATAGAGGCTCGCGGCGAGGCGGACCCCATCCGAGACCGGGATGAACACGCTCGACTCAGGCATGCGGTGTGACCTCCATCCAGACGCGAACGAATGACCGCGTGAGCGCGATCGAGGGGCACGAAGCGCTACGTACTTGCCTTGGCACCCGCGATGAATTCCGCCCAGGCGTCCTGCCACATCTGATCGCCCTGTGCCGACAGCCGCTGCAGCTGCTGACCGGTCGCGAAGTCCTCACCCGTCACGAGCGTCGTCTGCAGGCTGTCGGGGATGTTGCCCTTGTCGAGCCATTCGGCGGTCGAGATGCCGACGAGCGGGGGCTGGTATCCCTCGTAGTAGAAGTTGTCGAGGGCGTTCGGCGGATCCATGAGGAAGTTCATGAACTCGTGTGCGAGGACGGGGTTCTTCGCGGTCGCGGAGACGACCATGGTGTCGTTGCCGACCACCCCACCCGGCGGGTAGTAGAAGCCGACGACGTCGACGGGTGTGCCCTTCGGCAGGTAGTACCTGACCCAGTTCATGTCCCCGGACCACTGCGAGACCTGGATCGCGTGGGTGCCCTCGGCGAGCGCCTGGTAGCCCGAGACACCGATGTTCACCCCGACGAGGTCGTTGAGCTCGAGCAGGGCCTGCTTCGCGGCGTCGATCTCTGCCTGATCCTCCGAGTTCACGTCGTCACCGCCGTTGCGGAGCAGGGCCATCGCGATCGTGTCGCGGTAGCCGTCGATGGCGCCGACGAGGCCTTTGTACTGCGCGTCCCAGGCCATCCCGAACGCGCTGGGGGCATCGCCGCTGGGCTCGCTCGCCACCATGTCACGGCGGTACCCGACACCGGTCTTCCACGTGAGGTACGGGACCGAGTACTGAGCGCCGGCGTCGTAGTAAGGGTCCTGCAGCTCGGGCCAGATGTTCGCCGCAAGGTTGGGCAGGTAGCTGTGGTTCAGGGGCTTGAGGAGCTTCGCCATGGCCAGGTTGCCGATGTACTGCGACTCCGAGAAGAAGACGTCGAACTCGACGACTCCGTTCTCGACCTTGTTGATGCCCTCCGCCATGCTTCCGTATCCCGTGTAGTCGATCTCGACCGAGTACTGATCCTGGAAGCGCTGCAGGACCTTCTTGTACACGTAGTCGTTCCACCCGAAGAGCCTCAGTGGTCCCGCCTCCGGCGACAGCCCGCCCTGCACAGCAGGGTTGTCCGCGTAGAGCGGCAACGTCGCCTTCGAGCCCGGGCTCGCCGACGCCGTCGATGAAGGCGTCGTATCACCCTCCCGCGTCTGACACGCGGAAAGGAGCAGCGGTCCGCCGACCAGCGTGAGAGCAGCTCCGGTCGATCGGCGGAGGAACTGGCGACGGTCGAGCTGCGCCGCCCATAGCTTCGTTTCCCTCGGATGCATTGCGCGTCGCTCCCCTCGAAGTGCTCCGAGCGTAGGTGTCGTATCCCGTTTTGCCCCCGCTTGTCAAAGCAGCCGGCTCAGCCTCCCCGCCCGCGGGGATCCCGATCGCTCGCCTTCCCCCGCGATCGGTGATGCGACTACCATGCGACGGCAGAAGAGGATGGGAGCCATCCTGTGCACAGCCGGCGCGAGCGCTCGAACCAGCAGGCGAACGATCCATCCAGGGTTCGCGGGTTGTGGCAGACGTTCGCGACGCCCGGTGTCGTCTGGCTCCTGGTGTTCTTCGTCGTCCCCGTCTACGCGATCGTCGCGACAGCCGCGAGCACGCGCGTATCGATACTCGGCACGGCGATCCCTGAGTGGAACCCGGTGTACTGGCAACCGGACAGCTTCCGCTTCGTCGCCGAGAACGTCTTCAGTTCGGGCGGCCTGTTCCAGCAGGTCTTCATCCGGACGTTCACCTACGTGATGTCAGCGGTGGCGCTGTGCCTGCTCATCGGGTACCCCGTTGCCTACTACATGTCGCGACTCCACGGTCGCGTCCGCAACGCTTTCCTCATCCTCATGGTCCTCCCGTTCTGGGTCAGCTATCTGATGCGAATCTTCGCGTGGGTCAACCTGTTGCAGCGCGACGGACTCGTGAACCGTGTCCTTTCAGCCACGGGGTTCCTCGCACCGCAGCCCTGGCTCGAAGGGCGATCGAGCACCGTCGTCTTCGGGCTCGTCTACGGCTACATGCCGTTCCTGATCCTGCCGCTCTACGCGGCGCTCGAGCGGATCGACAAGGACGTCGTCAACGCCGCGCTCGACCTCGGGGCGA
>JBLNAW010000233.1:0-5783 GCA_050259555.1 Solirubrobacterales bacterium | reverse complement strand
GACCGCGCAGCTGGTACATCTGCGCCAACCCGAGCAGATGTGCGGTGTCGACGATCAGCGTGTTCGCGTTCGGCACGTCGAGGCCGGACTCGATGATCACGGTGCTCACGAGGATGTCGGCGTCGCGGTCCCAGAACCGCACCATCTGCCGCTCGAGCTGATCCTCGTCCATCTGCCCGTGGGCGACGACGATCCGCGCCTCGGGCACCTGCTCCCTCAGCCACGCGACCTGCCGGTCGATCGTCGCGACGCGGTTGTGGACCCAGAACACCTGCCCCTCGCGCAGGAGCTCGCGGCGGACGGCGCCGAGCGCGAGGCCCTCGTCGTACTGCCCCACGTAGGTCAGCACCGGCTGGCGGTCCTCGGGCGGCGTGTCGACGGTGGACATGTCGCGGATGCCCGTGAGCGCCATCTCGAGCGTTCGGGGGATCGGCGTCGCCGTCATCGTGAGGACGTCGACGTGTGCGCGGAGCCGCTTCAGCCGTTCCTTGTGCGCCACGCCGAAGCGCTGCTCCTCGTCGACGACGACGAGCCCGAGGTCCTTGAACCGCACGTCGCGGCTCAACAGGCGGTGCGTGCCGATCAGCACGTCCACGGCGCCGGTGCCGACGTCCCGCACGATGCGGTCCTGCTCGGCGCGCGAGACGAAGCGCGAGAGCATCGCGACCGTCACGGGGAACGGCGCATAGCGCTCGGAGAACGTGATGAAGTGCTGCTCGGCGAGGAGCGTCGTCGGCACGAGCACCGCGACCTGCTTGCCCTCCATCACCGCCTTGAACGCCGCCCGCACGGCGATCTCGGTCTTGCCGAACCCGACGTCGCCGCAGACGAGCCGGTCCATCGGCCGCGGCCGCACCATGTCGGCCTTGACCTCCTCGATCGCCGTGATCTGGTCGCCGGTCTCCTCGTGCGGGAAGGCGTCCTCGAGCTCCATCTGCCACGGCGTGTCGGGTCCGAACGCGTGCCCCTCGACCGACATGCGGACCGAGTACAGGCGTACGAGCTCGCCGGCCATGTCCTTCACCGCGCGCTTCACGCGGCTCGTCGCTCGAGCCCAGTCGTTCGTGCCGAGCCGCGACATCCGGGGCGCATCCCCGCCGAGGTACTTGGCGAGCATGCCGACCTGGTCGGTCGGCACGCTGAGACGATCGCCGGCCGCGTACTCGACGACCATGTAGTCGCGCTCGGCGCCGGCGATCGCGCGGCGCTGGATCCCGACGTACCGGCCGACGCCGTGGACGCGGTGGACCGCGTAGTCGCCCGGCTCGAGCTCGTCGGCGATCGTGTCGTTCCGGCGCTTGGTCAGCCGGGGCGCGGAGCGCGTGTGTCGGCGCGAGCCGAACAGGTCCTCCTCGGTCGCGACGGCCAACCGGCCCGCCCCGAACACGAAGCCGTTCGCGAGCGGCGTCTCGACCGCCTCGGCGAGCCCCGAGACCCGAGCGCCGACCATCTCCTTCACCCGCTCGAGCGAGCCGTGCCCGCGCGCGCTCAATACGATCCGGTACCCGTGATCGGCGAGCTCGCCGAGGCGCTTCGCGAGCTCGGCGGCGTTGCCCTGCGCGGTCCCCCAGTGACGGATGCCGAGGTCGAGCCCTTCCGTGAACTCGGTGAGGTGGAGCTGCACGCGGCCGCCGAGCGCCTCCTCGAGCGGCAACACCGCCGGCGGCCCCGGCCATCCGCTCGCCTCCGCGAGCGCCTCGGCCTCGCGGTGCGCCTGCCCGGCGCGGTCGAACGTCCGGCGCGACTGCGTGACGACCGCCCATCCGCCGCTCGGCAGGATCTCGGAGGGCAGGGGCAGGTGGTCGAACACCAGGGGCGCGAGCGTCTCCATCCCCTCGAAGTGCAGCCCGTCGGCCATGCGCTGCAACCCATCGCGGAAGCGGTCGAGGTATCGGGGCGCGGCACGCTCGGCGCGCGCCTTCACGTCGGCGTCGGCGATCAGCTCTCGCACGGCGGGGACCAACACGCGGGTCAGCCGCTGCGTCGAGAGCTGCGACGAGGGGACGAACTCGCGCATCGACTCGATCTCGTCGCCCCAGTACTCGAGGCGGACCGGCCGTCGCGAGGTCCCGGGGAACACGTCGACGACGCCGCCGCGGACCGCGAACTCGCCGCGGTGCTCGACGACGTCGGCGCGCAGGTAGCCGAGCACGACGAGTCGGTCGGCGAGCGCGTCCGGAGGGAGCTCGCGTCCGGCGACCAGATCGACGGGCTCGGCCTGCCCGAGCGTCGGCACGAGGCCCTGCATCGCCGCGAGCGCGGGCGCGACCAGCACGAAAGGTCCGGTGGCCTCGCGCGCTCGGCGGGCGGCGTCGGCCCGGCGGGCCGAGATCTCGGGGGCCGGGCTCATGCCCTCGTACGGCAGGGCCTCCCACGCGGGCAGGAGCGCCACGACGGTGGGCCCGAGGTAGGCCTCGATGCCGGCGGCCAGCGCCTCGGCCTCGCGCGGGCCGGGCGTGACGGCGAGGATCGGCGCGTCGAGCCCTCGCGCCAGCGCCGCGACCAGCACGTCCTCGCCCGCCTCGGCACGGGCCTGGATCGGACGGGCGCGCTCGAGCAGGAGCCGCTCGAACGGCTCCGAGCCGATCAGCGCGTCAAGCGCTCGCTCCAGGCTCACGGCACCTCCCCCGCACAGCACGAAGAGGCCTCGTCGCAGCGCGACGGGCCATGTCGGGCAAGTGTAGCGGCCGGACGCGGAGGGCCCGTTCGGCCCTCGATTCCCGCCAGGCGCATGGTCACGGTGGCCTCGTGCGTCTGCTCTCCGGGAGGGATGCACGAGGTGGCCAACGCGACCGCGAGCCGGACGGCATGGAGGGGGGCAGTGCGGGCCGAGCATGACGGTCTCGCCGAGCTGTACGAACGCAACGCACCGGGTGCGGTCCGACTCGCGTACCTGATCACCTCGGACCGCGAGCTTGCGCAGGACATCGCGCAGGACGCGTTCGTCCGCGTGGCCGGACGCTTCCGCCACCTGCGCGCGCCCGAGGCGTTCGACGCCTACCTGCGGCGGACGGTCGTGAACCTGTGCAACTCACACTTCCGCCACCAGCGCGTGGTTCGCGCCGCGCTCGAGCGCGAGGCGGGTCTCGTGACGCGAGCGGTCGAGAACCCCGATCCGAGCCTGCGCGAGGAGCTGCGCTCGGCGCTGCACTGTCTCCCCGCTCGGCAGCGGGCCGCGCTCGTCCTGCACTACTACGAGGACCTGTCCGAGGAGCAACTCGCGGACGCGATGGGCTGCTCAGTCTCGGCGGCGCGCTCGCTCGTCGCGCACGGCAAGCAGGCCCTGCGGACCCTCATCGGGAGTGAAGAGCGATGATCGACCTCGACCGAGAGATGCGCGCGCTGCTCGAGGAGGACGCGCAGCACACGCCGCCGGTCCCCGAGCCCACGCCGGTGCTCCGCCGCACCCGGCGCCGGCAGATCGGAGTCGCGCTCGCGACGGTCGCGGTGTTCGCCGCGGTGGCGCTCGGCTCGGTCGCCGGCGTGTCGGCGCTCGTCCGCTCCTCCGAGCGCCGGGTCCCGATCGGACCGAACGTGACGACCTCGCCGAGCACCACTCCGGTTACGCCGATGCCAACGGGCACGGTCGCCGGGCTCCTTCCAGCGGTCGTCGGTGGGTCAGGGCTCGAGGGCCTCACCGCCGAGCGGTTCCCCGGTCTGCGGGCAGTCGGGGAACTCGCCGCCGCCCCGGACGGGACGGTCTGGGCGATCGGCTGGGGAGGCGCGGCTTCGCCCCTCGACTCCGTCTCGCACTTCGACGGCGAGGAGTGGACGAGCTTCCCCGTCGAGGACCTGCCTGTCGCTGGGTGGCTGCGCTCGGTCGGGGTCGGCCCCGGCGGAACGGTCTGGGTGGGGACCGAGAAGGGTCTCGCCCGGTTCGATGGCGATGGGTGGACGCAGGTGGGACCCAAGGTCTCGCTCCGCCAGATCGCGGTCGCTTCCGACGGAAGCATCGTCGTGGGGTACGGGGGCACCAGGGGAGGCGCCGAGCTGAGCGGCGAAGGCGCGGTCGCGCGCGTCGACGATCAGACATGGACGCCCCTCTGGGACGAGCACACGTCGCTCCCCGACCACTTCGAGGACTTCGTCGAGTTCGTCGCGGTCTCTCCCCTCGACGGGTCGGTATGGATGACGTCATGCGGGTGCGGACACACCTTCTTCCCTGAGGGGACGATCTCGCGGTTCGACGGGGAGCGGTGGACGACGTGGGTCATGGACGACGTCCTCGGCCGCTTCGCTGAGTCGAGCCCGGCGGGCAGCTACGTCCCGCGCGCGATCACGTTCGCGCCCGACGGCTCGCTGTGGGTGATGACGCACCTCGGCGACGCGACCGAGTCCGGCGTCGGCGCGCTTCTGCGTACCGACGGACAGGGCTGGAGCGCGTACGAGCTCCCCGCCCGACTCGCGACCGACTGGGAGGGCGCCCTCGCGGTCGATACGAACGGTCGGTTGTGGGCGGCCCGCAGTGGCGGCCGCACCCTGTACTCGTTCAACGGGACGTCGTGGACGCAGGACGACCTCGGTGAGGGGATCCAGGCGCTGGCGGTCGCCCCCGACGGCGCGCTTTGGCTGGCGGTCGAGGGCTCGCTCGTGCGATACGCGCCCTCGAGCACCTGAGGGGTGCTCGACACATGGAACAAGGGGGGTGAACGATGCGTGGCCCGCGGGGCTTCATGACGTGCTGCCTCGTGCTCCTGACCGTTCTCGCGGCGGCCTGTACCACGGACGCTGAGAGCGCCACCGGAACGGTCACGATCGCACCGGCGGCGACCTCGTCCCCGACCGTCGGGACGACCGTCCCGTCACCGAGCGCGGCATCCGGAACGCCGCCTACCTCGGACCCGAGCCCTGACGCGGTCACCACGACCGAGATGTCCCACAAGGAACTGGTGGCATGGGCCGAGGAGGCCGTCGCGTTCGTCGACCGGTTCCACGCGAACTACCGGGACGCCGAGGCCACGTTCGCGGGCTTCGCGGACGACGCGAACCTGTTCGACCCCTCGAACGGCGACTACTCGGTCAACGACAAGGCGGATCTCGTCTCCAGCTGGCAAGGCTTCGCCGACGGCTTCCCCGACCTCGAGATGCGGACGCGCGACGTCTTCGTCTCGCCGGTCACGGTCGCCGCGCGCGTGGATGTGTTCGGTCTGTGGCCGTCGGAGCCTATCCCGCCCGACGCACGGATCCCCGAGATCCGCCTCTTCCGCTTCGAGGACGGGATGGCCACGAGCTTCGAGCTCTCGTACGGCGTCGACTGGCTCGAGGCGTACGCGGCGACATGCGGCGGCGCCGAGGACTGCGGAGCGTGCTTCGTCCCCGAGACCAACTGCGGCTCGGATCTGCGCGACCTGGTGAAGAAGTACCTGGAGGCGTGGTCCTCGGGTGACGAGGAGGCGATCGCCTCCCTCTACGCGGATGACGCCACGTTCACTGACCCTGGCCTTGGCATCGAGGCAACGGGTGCTTCCGTGATCGCTGCCATCGGGGACGGGCGGTTCTGGTCCGGCCACGACGTCTGCGAGCCCCTGCACGTATACGCACAGACGTTCGGGGGCGAGGGAGACGGTCGGATCATCGGGGTCGGGATCCACTATCGGTGCTATCCCGGATCCCCGGGGCCGTGGAGCCTCGAGGGTCTCGCGATGCTCGAGCTCGGCACGCGGCTGCCCGATGGCTTCGAGCCGGACCCGGACGGGCTCATCGTGCGCGAGGAGGTCCTTCAAGACGCCGAGGACCTCATCCGCGCGTCGTCCTGAGTCGGAGCGGTCCACGTCGTCGTGCGT
>JBLNAW010000232.1:0-6483 GCA_050259555.1 Solirubrobacterales bacterium | reverse complement strand
ACCTGCGCGTGGCGGCGGCCGAGGAGCAGGTCGCGCAGGGCGCGTCGAAGACCGCCGAGCTCCTCACCGTCCTCCAGCAGGCGAAGGAGCAGCAGATCGAGGCGGAGGAGAAGATGCGCCGTTCGGAGCAGCGACTCGAGATCACGAACGAGCGCGCTCACCTGCTCGAGGAGCAGATGCAGGACCTGCAGGCTCGGCTCGAGGAGGCCGAGGCGCAGCCCGACGTCACCGTGATCCTCGACGGCGAGCGCACCGCCCTCCAGGAGGCGATCGCCGCCGAGGTGCGACGGCCGCTCACGTCGATCCTCGGCATCACGCTCGCCCTGAAGCACACGGACTCGAAGTCACCCGACGGACGGGAGATGGTCCGTCAGCTGAGCACCCACGCGCGCAAGCTCGACCGGCTCGTCGGCGAGATGCTCGACATCGACCGGATCGCGGCGGGCACGTTCACGCCCAACCTGCGCCGGACCGATCTCGAGGCGCTCGTGCGCCGTGTCGTTGAGGAGTGCTCGGACCTCGCGAACCGCGACGTCAAGGTGAAGACGGATCACGTCGCGATCCAGGTCGACCCTGCCCTCACCGAGCAGATGGTGGAGTCGCTGCTCGCGAACGCCGGGCGCCGCACGGTGCCGGGCAACGCGGTCTGGGTGACGGTCTCTTCGGATGAAGACGGAGCCGTCATCGCCGTGGACGACATCGGGCCCGAGGTCCCCGACGAGCTGCGACCGACCAGGTCCTTCGCCGCCGCCGCGAGCGGATCCGGCGCTCCGCAGAAGCCGGCGAAGGGCGTAACGGGGCTGTCCCTGCTGTCGCGGCTGGCGGAGATCCACGGCGGCCGGAGCTGGGTCGAGGAACGACCCGACGGCGGCGCCTCCTTCCGCGTGTTCCTCCCCGACGCCGCGTCGAGACGGGAACAGGAGCCCACGGAGGACGAGCGGGAGGAGGTCGCCGCCGGACCTGAGCTGCAGATCGAGGAGGACGAGGTTCAGGTCCGCCCCGAGCCCGAGCTCGAGCAGCAGGAGGAGCAGGACGAGATCCGGCTCCGGCCCAGGCGGCAGCTCGACGAGCGCGCCATGGCGCTCGCGCGGGCGCTCGGCCAGCCGGTGAACGACGACGAAGGCATCGCGATCTAGGGAAGGCCGGGTTCATCCGGATGCGCACGATCCGCGCCCCGGCGGCCCAGGGAGGCGCCGGGGCGCTCGGTCGTCCTCAGGCCTCGAGGGCCTTCAGGAGCTCGCGCGCGATCACGATGCGCTGGATCTGGTTCGTGCCCTCGTAGATCTGCGTGATCTTCGCGTCGCGCATCAGGCGCTCGACGGGGTACTCGCGGACGTAGCCGTAGCCGCCGAGGACCTGCACGGCGTCGGTCGTGATCCGCATCGCGGCGTCGGACGCGAAGCACTTGGCCATCGCCGACCACTTCGTCATCCGCGGGTCGTTCGCGTCGCAGAGCGCGAGCGCCTTGTACACGAGGAGGCGCGACGCCTCGAGTTGCATCGCCATGTCGGCGAGCATGAACGAGACGCCCTGGAACTCGGCGATCGGCTTGCCGAACTGGATGCGCTCGGCCGCGTACCGGCTCGCGGCGTCGAGCGCACCTTGCGCGATGCCGAGCGCCTGCGCGCCGATCAGCGGGCGCGAGTGGTCGAGCGTCTTCAGCGCGATCTTGAAGCCCTCGCCCTCGGCACCGATGAGCCGGTCGGCGGGGATCCGCGCATCGGTGAGGATCACCTCGCGCGTGGGCGAGCCGCGGATCCCCATCTTGTCCTCCTTGCGCCCGAAGGAGAGGCCCGGGTCGTCCTTCAGCAGGAGGAACGCGCTGATGCCTTTGGCGCGCAGATCCGGATCGCGGGTGGCGAACACGACGTACGCGTGGCTCACGCCCGCACCGGTGATGAAGCGCTTCGTCCCGTTCAGGACGAACCGGTCGCCGTCGCGCGCGTACCTCGTCGACAAGGCGGCGGCGTCCGAGCCCGCGCCGGGCTCGGTGAGCGCGTACGACATCAGGATCTCGCCCCGGCAGATGCCGCCGATCATCTGCGCTCGCTGCTCGTCGGTCCCCGCGAGCAGGAGCGGCACGGCGCCGAGCTTGCTCACCGCCGGGACGAGCGCGAGCCCGGCCGCCACCCGCGAGAGCTCCTCGACGAGCACTCCGAGGGCGAGCGCTCCCCCGCCCGATCCGCCGTACGCTTCGTCGTACCCCACGCCGGTGAGGTCGTTGCGGACGAGCACCTGGTAGAGGTCCTCGGACCACTCGTCGGTCGCGTCGATCTCGGCCGCGTGCGGAGCGATCTCGCGCTCGACGAGCTGGCGGAGGGTCGCGCGGAACTCCTCGAGCTCCTCCGGCAGCTCGAACCGATCGGCGTCCATCAGAGCGCCCGCAGGACCAGCGCGTCGCCCTGACCGCCGCCGCCGCAGATCGAGGCGGCGCCGAGGTCGACACCGCGCCGACGCATCTCCATCGCGAGCGTGAGCGTGATCCGCGCGCCGCTCATCCCGATCGGGTGCCCGAGCGCGACCGCTCCTCCGTTCACGTTCACGAGCGCGTCGTCGAACCCGAGCATCCTTGTCACGTTCAGGGCGACGGCCGCGAAGGCCTCGTTCACCTCCATCAAGCCGAGGTCGTCGACCGCGAGCCCGGCTTTCTTCAGGGCGCGCTCGGTCGCGATCGCCGGAACGGTGTGCAGCTGCGCGAACCCGCCGGCGCTCATGCCGTGGGCCACGATCTCGGCGATCGGGCTCAGGCCGAGGCGCTCCGCGTTCGAGGTGCTCGTCACGACGACGGCACACGCGCCGTCCGAGATCTGCGAGGCGTTCCCGGCCGTGATCGTGCCGCCCGGCGTGAAGGCCGGCCGCAGCGCCGCCAGCGTTTCCGCGGTGGTCCCCGGCCGGATGCCCTCGTCCCGCCCGACGATGACGGGCTCGCCCCTGCGCTGGGGGATCTCGACGGGGACGACCTCCTCGGCGAGCGCGCCCGAGTCCCACCCCGCCTGGGCGCGCGCGTGCGAACGCGCCGACCATGCATCCTGCTCTTCCTGCGTGATGCCGAGCTCGGCGTTCACCCCGTCCGAGGCCTCGCCCATCGTCATCTTCGTGAAGGTCGACCACAGGCCGTCGTAGGTCATCGAGTCGATCACCTTCGCGTCACCGAGCCGTGAGCCCTCGCGCCCGGCAGGCAGCAGGTACGGGGCGTTCGACATCGACTCCATGCCGCCGGCGACCACCGTCTCGACCTCACCGGCACGGATCAGCTGGTCGGCGAGGGCGATGGCGTTCATGCCCGAGAGGCAGACCTTGTCGACGTTCATCGCCGGGGTCTCCTTGGGGATGCCCGCGGCGATCGCCGCCTGTCGAGCGGTCGTCTGGCCCGTTCCGCCGCGGAGCACCTGGCCCATGATCACGTAGTCGACGCTCTCGGGCTCGAGCCCGGCGCGCGCGAGCGCCTCGCGGATCGCCACCGCGCCCAGGTCGGCACCGGTGCGCGATGCGAGTCCGCCACGGAACCTCCCGATGGGCGTCCGAGCGCCCGCGACGATCACCGATGGGGCCATACCGAGCCTTCCTCGCCGGGAAGCGACCAGTCTACGTCGGGCGCCGCTCGGAACCGAGGGGGATCACTGATGCTCGGTGCGGTACGCGATCGCCATCTCGATCGTGTCCAAGATCTCCTCGCCGACGAGCTCGTCGCGGGCGATGAGCGCGTCGCGGAGCGCGACCACGACGTCGCGGTTCTCCTCGAGCAGTCCGGCGACCCGTGCCTTCTGGGCGTCGAGGATCTCCTCGACCCGGGCCTTGCCGTCGGCGTCGGCCAGGACCCGCCCGACGAGGTTCTTCGAGCCGATCGGGCCCTCGGCGATCGCGTCGTAGCTGATCAGCGAGCCCGCCATCCCGAAGGAGCCGACCATCTGCGCCGCGAGTGCCGTCGCCCCCCCGAGATCCGACGCCGGCCCCGTCCCCGACTCGCCGAAGAAGACCTCCTCGGACACGAGGCCGCCGAGCGCGATCGCGATCGCGGCCTCGATCTCCGAGCGCGTGCGGGTGAAGCGCTCCTCTTCATCGCCGTGCGCGAGCAATCCGAGCGACTGCCGCCGCTTGATGATCGACAGCACCTCGAGGCGCCGGCCCTTGCCGAGGAAGTACGCGGCGGCGGCGTGACCGGCCTCGTGCGTCGCCACGGCGACCCGGTCGGACTCCGTGTACGTGACGGGCTGCTTGAATCCGAGCTCCTCGGTGAGCTTGGCCTCGTGGATGTCGTTCAGGTTCATCTCGCGGCGGCCGTTGCGGAGCGCGACGAGCAGCGACTCGTCGAAGAGGTGCTCGAGCATCACCGGCGTGTACCCGAAGGTGTCGTGCGCGAGGCGCTCGCGCACCCCGTCGTCGTCGAGCTGCACGTGGTGCGCCTTGCGGACCATGAAGAAGTCGATCAGGTCGCGACGTTCGTGCTTCGTCGGCACGTCGAAGTACAGACGCCGGTCGAAGCGGCCGGGCCGCAGGAGCGCCGAGTCGAGCTGATCCGCCCGGTTCGTCGCCGCGATGAGCAGGATGTTGCTGTAGCTCGGTTTCGCCGAGGGGATCCGCTTGTCGGGCGGCAGGTAGCTGTTCAGCCACTCGATCGAGCGCGAACGGATCCGGCTCCGCCACGGCGGCTGGTCGAACGACTGCATCTGGATCAGGAGCTCGTTCACCATCCCGGTGCTGCCCGGCCCCACCATCGCCGAGGTCGCCCGCCCGAGGCCGGTGCCGTCGGGCGAGGCGTTGATGCCTCCGCGGTCGCCACCGATCGCGTCGATCTCCTCGATGAACCCGATGGCGCCCCCCTCCTTGCGCGCCAGCTTGCGCAGCCGCTTGAAGAACGACCGGATCCTCGCTCCCGTCATGCCGAACCACATCGACTGGAACGCCGGGGCCGAGATGAACAGGAACGGGACGCCGGCCTGCTTCGCCATCGCCTTCGCGAGGAAGGTCTTGCCGGTCCCGGGCGGGCCTTCGAAGAGGATGCCGCGGCGTGGGTTGCCGCCGAGCTCGTTGCGGAAGGTCGCGTATCCGAGGAACACGTCGAGCGTGCGGGTGACCTCGTCGGCCTGGTTGTCGAGGCCCTTGATCTCGGACAGGCCGACCTCGATCTCCTCGGGACGGACGACCAGGTGCGGCGAGCGTCCGCTGAACAGCGGCATCGCCATCATGAGGCCGATGAGGACCACGAGCACGAGGATCGGCGCCCAGATGACCCAGTCCGGCCCGAGGGCGGGCATCTCGAACGGGTTGTGCGTGAGGTAGCGGTACCACAGGTACCCATCGAAGAGCCCGAGCACGAGCAGGAGCCGGAACAGGCGGCGGCGGCGGGTCCGTTCGCGCACCTTCCAGACGTCGGCGCGACCGACGTTTTGCAGGTCCGAGCCGTGCAGCACGGCCGCGGTCGACGGTTCGGTCTGCTTCACACGCTCCCCCCGGAGCTCATCGGGCGATAGGGCCATGGTAGAGAACACGGGCGATACGCGCATCAGGCGTTCGCACTACACACGATGGCCATCCACGCACGGTCGGACGCCGTGCCGGCTCGCCGCCGAACGGCTATCGTGCGCGCGTGGCCAGGAAGAAGCTGCCCCCCGTCGACCCCGACGAAGCCAAGACGATCGGGGCCCTCCTCCGGGGGCTCCGGCGTGCGTCCGGGTTCCGCGCCGTGCAGGACGCGGTCGCCGACCCACACTGCCCCGCCGCTCGACAGACCGTCTACGCGTACGAGCGCGGCGGTCTCGTGCCCTCCCTGGCGCAGTTCCTCGAGCTCGTGGAGTTCTACGCGCTGAAGGCCAAGCTCGGTCCCGATGCGAAGCCGACCGAGGACCTCCGCTCGCAGGCGGTGGTCGCCGTCGTGACGGCCCTCACGATGCCCTGCTACCACATGACCGAGGCGATGCGGCTGATGGCACGGCTCCAGCCGCCGCCCTCGCCGAACAACCGCCGGCATCCGGGGCCCGAGTAGCGGCGTGCTCACCGACGTCGACCACGTCGGCATCGCGGTCGAGGATCTCGGGGCCGCCGTCGAGCACTACCGCCGAGCGTTCGGCCTCGAGCCGTCCCACCGAGAGGTGGTCGAGGACCAGGGCGTCGAGGAGGTGCTGTTCCGCATCGGCGGCTCGTTCATCCAGCTCCTCGGCGCGCTCGGTCCCGAGACCCCGGTGGGACGGTTCCTCGCGACCCGCGGCCCCGGCGTGCACCACGTCGCCTACCGGGTCGACGACATCGGCGAGGTGCTCGAGCGCCTTCGGGCCGAGGGGGTGCCGCTCATCGACGAGACGCCGAGACCGGGCTCGCGCGGCACCACGATCGCGTTCGTCCACCCGAAGGGGATGGGCGGCGTGCTCGTCGAGCTGGTTCAGGAGGGCGAGGAGCTCAGGGCAGGTCGGTAAGACCTCGCTCGGGTGCGTTGACGAGTACGGCGACGTTGCCCTCGGGAAGCTCCCCGTCCCCCATCAGCTGGTG
>JBLNAW010000231.1:0-11455 GCA_050259555.1 Solirubrobacterales bacterium | reverse complement strand
GCCTGTCCCTGCGCGAGGCGGCCCGCGCGAGCGGCCACGCCGGCTCGAGCTGGTCGGGCCGCCTGCTCGGGCTCGTCGTGTTCGCGGGGATCGTCTGGCTCCTGTATCGATCCCTGCGCCGGCTCCGAGCCGGTGTGGGCGCGTTCGAGCGCGTCGACCGGCGCGCGGCGGCTGGCCAAGAGGTCCTGCGGGCCGAGGACGAGGCGCCCGCCTCGGCCCGCCTGCCGTTCCGACGCGGGCTGCCCTCGGAGACCGTGCGGCGTTGGTACGCCGAGACGCTCCTCGCGCTCCGCGCGCGGGGCATCGCGACCGAGCCCTCGCTCACCCCCGCCGAGCTCCTGCCGCAGGTGGTCGAGACGTTCCCCGAGACCGCGAGCGCCTTCGCCCGCCTGACGCGGATGTACGAGGACGTCCGCTACGGGGGCCGGCGGGTCTCGGGCGACGTCGTGCACGCCTTCGAGCCGGAGTTCCGCCGGGTCCTGAGCGCGATCCGCCGCCCCTCCTGACCTCGGCTCAGGTCGTCCCGGGTGCTGCCGATATCCGAGGAGAGGCACGCCATGCAAGCACCCACGACCAACGAGGGAGCGCTCGACGGGCATGATCCCTGCCCGGCGTGCGGAGCCGAGAACCCCACGACATCCACCTTCTGTTGGCGCTGCTACCGGGCCTTCGAGACTCGTGCCCAGGCTCCGGGACGACCGCCCGGCTCCGCGGCCTGGCCTCCCGAACCGGTCCCGCCGGCGCATCTCGGGCACGCGGGGCGATCGAGCTCACGCCTCCGGACCCTCGGGTCGGTCGTCGGGGTGACGATCGGCGTCGTGGCCGCGATCGCGTTCGCGACGCTCCGATCCCCCGGAGTGGCCTTCCCCGACACGCTCGGCGGCCTGGAGCGGGCGTCCGACGCTCGATCCGGGGCCGCGTCGGATTCGTTCCGCGCGGCCGCCGATTCGCAGGACCTCGACGCGGACATGGCCTTCTACGCGGACGGCGGCGTGCCGGTCGCCGCCCTGGCCTGGATCCGAGGCGTGGAGGACACGCCGGGCGGAGCCGGCGAGGTCTTCGACACGTTCACCGAGGACTTCACCAGCGGCTACAACGGAAGCGTCGTCACGAGTCCGAGCGCCGAGCGCTCCGTCGACGGCACCACCTACGTCTGCGCACCCATCGTCGGCCCGGTCGCGGCCGGCATCTGCATGTGGCGGGACGAGGACGTCTTCTGGGTCCTCATGGACGTCCGCCCCGGCACCTCGATCGAGGAGACGCGCACCCTCTCGGCCGCCGCGCACGCCGCCGCCGCCTAAGGCGCGGATCGCCTGGCGCAACCGGGAACACCCGGGGCCTTCGGGTGGTTCACCCCTTCGAGCTGTACGCTCGGCGATCTGTGTCTCGTGCCTGCCGGCCGGGACCTCGGACCAGGAAGGGGAGCTCGTGCTGGGATTCGAGGGCGACGACGCCCGCGAGAAGGTCATCGTCCTGTTCACGATGTGCTTCGCGCTCGGCATGGCGATGCTCGACAACACGGTCGTGAACGTCGCCCTCCCGGCGATCAGCCGCGACCTGCACGCCGGCGTGAGCGAGCTGCAGTGGATCGTCGACGGCTACGTGCTCGTGTTCGCCTCCATGCTCCTCACCGGGGGGATCCTCGGCGACCGCTACGGGCGCAAGCGCATGTTCCTCGCGGGGCTCACGATCTTCACGGCGGCATCCTTCCTGTGTGGGATCTCGCAGTCGACCACGCAGCTCATCGCCTTCCGGGCGATCCAGGGTGCAGGCGCGGCGCTCCTCATGCCCGGAACCCTGTCCATCATCACCGTCACGTTCCCGGCCCATGAGCGCGCGAAGGCGATCGGCCTGTGGGCGGGGATGTCGGCGCTCGCGCTCGCGCTCGGGCCAACGGTCGGCGGGGCGATGATCGATCGCTTCGGCTGGGAGTCCGTCTTCTTCCTCAACGTGCCGATCGGGATCATCGCGTTCTTCACGGCTCGGCGCACGGTCCGCGAGTCCCGCTCGGAGGTCACCCGCGAGCTCGACATCCCCGGGCTCGTGCTCGGGAGCGGCGCGCTCCTCTCGGCCACCTATGGCCTCATCGAGGCGAACACGAAGGGTTGGACCGATCCCCTCATCGTGGCCTCGCTCGCGACGGCCGGGGCGCTGCTCGTCCTGTTCCTGTTGTGGGAGCTCCGGAGCCCGCACGCGATGATGCCGCTCGCGTTCTTCCGGATCCCGGCGTTCTCGGCGGGGAACACCGTGGCGTTCTCGGTGTCGCTCGGGATGTTCGCGACCTTCTTCTTCCTGTCGCTCTACATGCAGTTGATCCGCGGGTATTCGGCCTTCGATGCCGGGGTCCGGTTCCTGCCGCTCACCGTCATGATCATCCTCACCGCGCCGAACGCCGGCCGCTTCGCGTCCAAGCACGGCTCGAGGCTCCCGATGACGTATGGGCTGCTCCTGGCGGGCGCGGGTCTGCTCACCTTCTCGCGGCTCGACCTCGACACGTCCTACTGGGTGATGTTCCCGGTCCTGGCCGTCATGGGCCACGGCATGGGGGCAACGATGACGCCGATGACCGCCGCCGTGATGAACGCGGTCGGGCGCGAGCGCGCCGGCCTCGGCTCGGCGATGACGAACACCTCGCGCGAGGTCGGCGGGGTCTTCGGCATCGCCCTCCTCGGCACGATCCTCACGACGCGCCTCTCGCACGTGTTCGAGCCGGCGATCTCGGCGATCGGACTGCACCCGGCTAGGGAGTTGGCGATCGCGGCGGCCGCGGGCTCGGGCCAGCTCGACCCCACCCTGCTCAAGGGACTGCCGCCCGAGCAGGCGGGAGCGGTCGCCCTGGCGTTCCGACAAGCGTTCATGAGCGGCTTCCGCCTGTCGCTCGTCGTCGGCGGGTGCGTGCTGCTCGTCGCCGCCGTCGTCGCGAACCGGTTCATCCCCGGCGGCGCTCCGGCTCGCCCCGAGGTCGAGGCCGTCGAGACGCGGGAGGCTGTCGTCGCGGCCGAGGCCTAGCCGCACGCGGTAGGCTGGGTGCGGTGGACGACAAGGACGTCATCGAGCGCATCGAGTCCCTCGCGCACGAGGAACACGAGCTCTTCGGCAAGGAATCGCGCGGTGAGGCGTCGACCCGCGAGCGCGCGCGCCTGAAGGAGATCGAGGTCCAGCTCGATCAGCTGTACGACCTCCTGCGTCAGCGTCGCGCTCGCCGGGCCGCGGGCCTGGATCCCGACGAGGCGGTGTCGCGAGACCCCGACACCGTCGAGGGCTACGTCGGCTGACGCTTCCGCGTGGTGCGCCGGAGGGATCGGCTCAGCGAGGCATCGCCGGATCGGTGAAGCCGTTCACGCGATGGGTTCCGTCGCAGAACGGCTTGTTGCGCGAGCGCCCGCATCGGCAGAGCGTCACCCGGTTGCGGACCTCCCACTCGGTGCCGTCGGCCTCGGAGACGACGGGGATGCCGCCGCGCACCCAGTAGGGCCCGTTCGGCTCGATGCCGATCGAGGGCTCGAACGCCGGCTCGACGTCCCGCGCGTCCGGAGGGATCGAGTACGCGAGTCTGCCCGACGGGCACTTCTCGATCATGTCCTTCAGGCGCTCGAGCACCTGGGGGTCCGAGGTCTCCTCGATCATCATCCAGACCTTCGTGAACCGATCGCCGCAGAACCCGGCATGCGTGCAGAAGGAGAAGTCGTCGGTCATCACGATGCCCTCGCCCTCGAAGGTCTCGCGACGCTCGGTCGTCGGGACGTTCTCTGCGGTCTCGGTGCCGACGAACGCGGTGCGCTCGTGCGAGCCGTCACAGAAGGGTTTGTTCTCGGACTTCCCGCAGCGGCAGAGCTCCATCCCTTCGCGCGTGCGGAACTCGGGACCGTAGGCCCAGTCGACCGGCTCCCCGTACTCGGTCTCGACCGGCTCCGAGCGCAGCATCTGCACGTCGCCCTCGACGCGGTAGGGGCCGTCCTTCGTGACGACGATCCGACGCTCGGCCATGGCGTTGCAGTCTACGCGCCGGAGCGTGAGAGGAGGAACACGGGCATCGATCCCTTGCCCTTGACGTCGATATCCCCTCGCGGCTCCGCCCGGAAGCGGGCATCGAGGTCCCGCGCGAGGCGCTCGGTGACCTGGATCCGGCCTGGAACGCCCTGGCTCTCCATCCGGCTCGCGGTGTTGACGGTGTCGCCCCACAGGTCGTAGATGAACTTCCGTCGTCCGATCACCCCCGCCACCACCGGACCACTGTCGACGCCGATCCGCAGCTCGAGCCCGTTCCGGTCGCGGACGACCTCGAGCATCTCGAACGCCATGTCGAGCACGGCCTCGCGGTGATCGGCGCGCGCTGTGGGGACGCCGCCGGCGACCATGTACGCGTCGCCGATCGTCTTGATCTTCTCGAGACCACGCTCCTGCGCAAGGGCGTCGAAGGACGAGAAGACCTCGTCGAGCACCTCGACGAGACGCTCGGGCGAGAGGTCGGTGGCGAGCGGCGTGAACCCCACCAGATCGGCGAAGAGCACCGTCGCCTCCTCGAACCTGTCGGCGATGACCTGCTCCCGCTGTTTGAGACGTCGGGCGACCGGCGCGGGAAGCACGTTGAGCAGGAGCCGCTCCGAGCGCTCATGTTCGCGCTCACGTTCGCGCACGAAGTACTGCAGCAGGAGGTACGCGGTCAGCGAGACCCCCGCGACGTTCCCCGCGAAGAACGCGATCTGCACCCCCGCGGGCATCGTCGCCGGATCCAGGAACGGCTCGAGGGCGGTGGAGATCGCGATGAGCCCGAGATACGCACCGAACCACGGGACGGCTTCTCGCGTGCCCGCGAACACGAGCGCGCCCATCGGGGAGGTGAGCGCCCACAGGCAGACACCGCTCGATGCGACGAAGCCGCCGAGGCTCCACTGCAAGGCGAACGGCAACGCGAGCATCAGGATGAGCTGCGCAGCCCGGAACACCCGGTACCGCTTCGTCTTCGCGAACACCGCGAGCGAGGCGGCAGAGACCGCGAGGTAGGCAGCTGGGATCGATGCCGGGAGCGCGAGCCCGAGCACCGCGTAGGTCACGATCCAGATCGGTGTCAGGACCCCGACGAGGACCGTCGAGATCGTGAGGGCCCCCTTGCGGATGCGTTCGTTCTCGGTGTCGCCCTCGACGGCACCGAGCGACGCGAGACGCTCGACGAGCGGAGCCACGGCGTCGCCTCCTTCGCGGAGAAGGCTAGACGAGCGTCGGTTCGACCGGAAGCGCGGCCGGATCCTCGATCGGCGAGGTGAGATGATGCCGGGGTGAGCGGCATCCGGGGCTCGTGGTTCGGCCGGAGCACGCGGAAGGCCGCGCTCGTCGGGATGTTCATCCTCGCGGTGCTCGTATCCCCGGTCGCGCTGCCGATCAGGATGTTGATCGCCCGGCGCCAGCGCCCCACCGTGACGACCGAGCAGGTCCTCCGCGTCTACTCCTCGAGCGGCCAGACCCTCCCGAGGACAGGCTGAGCGAAACGCGCAGCCCGGGTCGGGACACTCTCCACGCGTGATGATGACGCTCGACGGTGCGCGCGCGCGATCGGCCGGACGCTCGGCCGCGGTCGTCGGCGCCGGCGTCGCCCTGCTCGCGGCCGCGGTCGTCCACACGCTCCGGCCGTCGTTCCCCTTCCCTCCCGTCGCGGTCGCCGACGTCCTGATCGAGGTCACGCCGGGCCCGATCGCGACGCGGTCGATCGAGCTCCTCGGACACCTCGCGCAGCCGTTGCTGGTCCTGGCCACCACGGCCGCGTTCCTGGGCGTCGCGGCTGCGCTCGGCGGCCTCCTGCCGCGGATCGCGAGCATCGTCTCCGGCCGCATCACCGTCGCCGCTCTCCTGCTCGAGCTGCCGATGGCGGTCGTCGCCGTCGCGGCGGTGCGGCCGAGCTCCGTCACCGTCGGCCGCGGCACCGCCGCCCTGCTCCTCGCTCCCGTCCTCGTCCTCGGCGCGTGGACGGTCTCGTTCGCCTTCCGGCGGCTCACGGACGCCGGTCCGGTCGCCACCGAGCGGGGGTCCGATCCCGAGCGACGGGTCCTGCTCCGCGGCCTCCTGGTCGGGGCGGGCGGCCTGCTGCTCGGCTGGAGCGGCGCCGGGCGCATCCTGCTCCGCCGGCCCGACCCGGGCGCGACACGGCTCGACGTCCGGGTCGCCGAGCCCGCGCGGGTGCCGCCGCCCTCCGCGGGGTTCGACGGCCTCGAGGGCCTCGCCCCGAGGCTCACGCCCCTCGAGGACTTCTACGTCGTGGACACGGAGCTCTTCGACCCCGAGGTCGATGCCGATACCTGGACGCTCGAGTTCGGCGGTCTCGTCGATCGGCCGTTCACGCTCACCTACGACGAGCTCCTCGGTCTGCCGGCCGTCGAACGTCTCTCCACCCTCGAGTGCATCAGCAACATGGTCGGCGGCGACCTCATCTCCACGGCGCGGTTCACGGGCGTGCCGCTCCGGGACCTGCTCGAGCGCGCGGGCGTGCGGGACGCCGGGGTCGAGGTCGTCGCGACCGCCGTCGACGGGTACGCGGATTCGATCTCGCTCGACGACGCGATGGCCGAAGACACGCTCGTCGTGCTCGGGATGAACGGCCGAACGCTTCCGACCGCCCACGGCTACCCCGCGAGGCTCCTCGTCCCCGGGCACTACGGGATGAAGCAGCCCAAGTGGCTCGGGTCGATCGAGGTCGTCGACCGTCCGTTCGAGGGCTACTGGGAGACGCGAGGCTGGTCGAAGGCGGCCTTCGTGAAGACGATGTCCCGGATCGACGCCGTGGTCGAGGAGGCCGGCGGTGTCGTCGTCGCCGGCGTCGCGTTCGCCGGGATCCGCGGCATCTCGCGCGTCGAGGTCTCGATCGATGACGGGAGGTCGTGGGACGACGCCGAGCTCGAGACGGCGCTCTCCCCGCTCACGTGGCGGCGCTGGCGGTTCGGGTTCACGCCGTCGAGCTCCTCGACCGTCGTCGTGCGGGGTACCGACGGCGAGGGCGAGGTCCAGACGCAGCGCGTGACCGCCCCGCACCCCGACGGCGCGAGCGGCTACGACCGGCGGACGATCGGCTGACTACACGAGCCGCCGGTCCGAGGCCCAGCGGCTGAGTTCATAGCGGTTCGTGAGCTGAAGCTTGCGGAGCACCGCGCTCACGTGCGTCTCGACGGTCTTCGCGCTGATGTGCAGCTCGCGCGCGATCTCCTTGTACGCGTAGCCGCGGGCGATGAACCGCAGGACCTCGCGCTCGCGCGCGGTGAGCTGGTCGAGCTCGGGATCGATCGGCGGCGGGACCTGACCGGCGAACGCGTCGAGCACGAACCCCGCGAGTCGGGGCGAGAACACGGCGTCGCCCTCGTGCACACGCCGGATCGCGGCGGCGAGGTCCTGCGGGGAGATCGACTTCGTGACGTAGCCCCGCGCGCCGGCCCGGATCGTCTCGATCACGTCCTCGGCGGCGTCGCTCACCGAGAGCGCGAGGAAACGGACGTTCGGACGTTCGGCCAGGACCCGCTCGGCGACGCTCGCGCCGCTCCCGTCCGGAAGGTGGACGTCGAGCAGCACGACGTCGGGCTCGGTCTCGAGGATCGCCGGTATCGCCTCGGCGACGGTCGCGGCGTGGCCGACCACCTCGAACCCGTCGCCGAGTTCCGAGCGGACGCCGCTCGCGAACAGGGCGTGATCCTCGACGAGGAACACGCGGATCACGGGCGGCTCCGCGGGACGGCGAGGCGCACCTCGGTGCCTCGGCCGGGGGCACTCTCGATCACGGCGAGGCCGCCGTTGCGCTCCATCCGCCCCTCGATCGACTCGGCGATCCCGCGGCGATCGGCGGGAACGGCCTCGCGGGCGAACCCGACGCCCTGGTCGCGGACGAACGCAGTGACGACCTCTTCCTCGACCTCGGCGTAGACCGACACACCGCGGGAGCGCGAGTGCCGGGCCGCGTTCACCATCGCCTCGCGGCACGCGTGTACCAGCGCGCGGACGCCGTCGTCGAGCGGGCAGTCGCCGACGAGGACGACCTCGATCCGCGTCCGGTGCGCGCGCTCGACCTCGGCCGCGACCGCGTCGAGCGCAGCCGAGAGCGAGTCCGCGGGACCGGCCGGCGTCTTGCCGTAGAGCCAGGTCCGCAGCTCGCGCTCCTGGCCGCGCGCGAGCGCGACCATCTCGGCCGGGTCGTCCGTGCGCTGGATGAGCGCGAGCGTCTGCAGCACGGAGTCGTGGAGGTGCGCGGCCATCTCGGCGCGCTCCTGTGAGCGGATGCGCTCGCGACGCTCCTCGGCCGCCTGCCGAGCGAGCCGCCAGACCCACGGGCCCATCGTGACCGCGAGGCCGATCACGACCGCCGCGACCGCCGCCGGCGCGTTGCCGACGAGCTCGAGCGGTCGGTTCGAGGTGAGGAACGCGACGAGCCCGACCGCGATCAGCCCCGCGCCTGCCAGCAGCCGGACGCGCGAGCCGCGGCCGCTCACCGGCTCGGTCACGCTCGTCGGCAGACGGGACCACAGGCGGGCCCACCGCGCGCGGTCGGCATCGTCGCCCCGGGTCCAGATCACCGCCGACCCGAGCACGACGATCGAGGCCGGCCAGACGATCCGGTCGCCGAGCCACAGGCCGGCGCTCCGCAACAGCAGCAGGACCCCGAGCACGACGAGCCCGACCGAGAGCGCCTGCATCGTGCTCGTCCGAGGGCGCACCGCCGGCGCCTGTGGGTCGGGCGCCCGCGAGACGAGCGCGGCCGCGACGTACGCCAGCACCCCGACGCCGCCCGCCAGCGACAGCACGACGACCGCCAGGCGGACGACGACCGGGTCGATCCCCAGCCGCTCGCCGATCCCGCCCGCGACGCCCGTCAGGACCCGGTCGCTCGCGCTCCGTCGGAACACGACCTCATGCTGGCACATCGTCCCCGAGCACGGTATCGGGGACCTCCCGGAGCCCGCCGAAGCGTCCTCAGGGTTCTCCCAGGGTCATCCCCGATGGCGCGGGCGTCGCCGCGCGGCCATCATCGGGACCGATGGACGACCTCGAGGGAGCGCCGACCGCCGTCTCCGAGCCCGGATCCACGCCGGAGCGGCCCGATCCACGTTCGCCGGCCGCTCCCCCTTCCCCGGAGCGGCCGCCGCTCCGCCGCAGAGCGCACGGACGGGTGCTCGGCGGGGTGGCGGGCGGGCTCGCGGACCGCTACGGCGTGGGCGACCTCGGGCTGCGGATCGTCTTCGGGTGCGCGGGTCTCGTCGTCGCCTTCCTCGTGTTCGCGCCGTACACGGGCCTCCCACCGGGGGTCTCGGCCGTCACCTACCTCCCGAACTTCGAGTTCCTCCGGGGACTCGTGACGCTGGCCTCGGGCGTGCTCGTGCTCGGCTACGCCGCGCTGTGGGCGTTGGTGCCGCTCGAGGGCGCCGAGACCTCGAGCGCGGGACGCATCGGACGGTACCTGCCGAGCGCGCCCGGCGTGCGGACCTGGCTCGGCACGCTCGCGCTCCTCGCGGGGGCGGCCGTCCTCGGCGCGCAGATCGGTCTGTGGTCGCTCGATGTGATCTGGGCGTTCCTGCTGATCGGCGCCGGCGTCCTGCTGTTCCGCCGGGACGCCGCTCGCACGAACGGGACCGTCGTCCGCGAGCCTCGGACCGCGGCCACCGGGTACGCGCCGCCGGCCGCCCGCGTTGGGATCGCGGACGCCGAGCCCGTCACCCCCGTGCCGAGGACCCCTCGCGAGCGTTCGCCGCTCGGGTGGATCGTGCTGGGTCTCGCGTTGCTGGCAGCGGGGGGAGCGATCGTGCTGCAGAACCTCGGCGCGGTCGAACTGCGCCTCGTCCGGTTCCCGGCGCTCGCGCTGCTCGTGCTCGGCGCCGGGCTCGTCGTCGGGGCCTTCGTCGGCCGGGCTCGGTGGCTCGTGCTGCCGTCGCTCCTGCTCGTGCCGGTGGTGCTCGGGTTCAGCGTCGTCACCGTGCCGCTCGAGGGCGGCCTCGGCGACCTCTCGGTCCACCCGACGGACCTCGCCCACGTGCTCGGCGGGCTCGGCGAGACCTCGGACGGCTACCGGGTCGTGGCGGGGAACGTGTACGTGGACATGAGCGCCTTCCGATGCGACCCGCAGACGGTGCACGTGAACGCCTCGAGCGGATTCGGATCCGTGAGCCTGTACGTGCCCTTCGACGCCAAGGTCGTCGCGACCGGGAGCGCCGGCTACGGGCACGTCTACCTCGAGTCGGACCAGCACGGCGGCACGCAGGTGCAGCTCTCGCGGACGATCGATCCGAGGTTCGGTCAGGGTGCGACGATCGTCGCGAACCTCGCGACCGGCATCGGAGACGTGAGCGTGTACCACGAGTTCCTGTCGAAGCGGCAGCGTGAGAAGGCATGCCGATGACGCGTCACCGCTTCGACCCGTTCTCGTTCGTCGCAGGGCTGCTGTTCGTCGCGCTCGCGCTCTACTTCCTGAGCGGGGCCCACGCTCCCGCAGACCTGACCGCCGAGTGGCTGTGGCCGGTGCTCATCCTCGCGCCGGGGCTGCTCCTGGTGCTGTACGGGGTGCGCCGGACGATCGACGCGCGGTCCGCGCCGGCTCCCGAGGAGCGGGAGGACCCGGCCGCCGAGGACGACTGAGGCCTACCCGGCGCCGCCGCCGGTACCGCCGCCTCCCCCGCCGCCGCCGCCCGAGAAACCCCCGCTCGAGAAGCCGCTGCTCGAGCTCGAGTGGCCGAAGCCACCGCTCGTGGAGCCGCTGCTCGCGCTCGCCATCGAGGCCATCACCAGGCCCGGTGCGGCGACGTACATCGCGTGGAGGGCGTTCACGCCCTGGAGGCCGCTCGGGCCGCCGGGGATCGGCGAGCGGAGCTGCTCGACGGGGATCAGCGCTCGTACCTGCTTCTCCACCTGGCCGGCGACACCGAGCGCGACCGCCCACTCGAGGTACTCGTCCCAGATCACGACGGCGAGCGCCGGCGCGTTCGGCAGGTCCGAGAAGTGCAGGAGGTACCGGCGGAACGCCGCGAGCTTCGCGATGCGCTCGCGGAGCGGCCGGTCGACGCGAGCCGGGATCGCGCGGAGCGCCGGCATGAGACAGACCACTGCGGCCGGTACGAGCCACCAGCCGACCGGGCCGCCGAGCCCCCACGCGGCCGTCCAGATCCCGTAGCCGGCGGCGGCGCCCGCGAGGATGAACGCCGTCGTGGACTCGAGCCGCGCGTCCCCCTTCTGGATCCGGCGGAGCGCGTCCCCCGTGCGCGCCCTCACGCCGTCCCACCACGAGCGGTAGCGCGTGTACGGCGCGTTGCCGAGCGGCCGCGGCTTCGGGTGCAGGATCGAGATCTGCTCGGCCGCGTCGCCCCCGGTCCCGAAGAGCAGCATCTGGAAGTCTTGGTCCGCCTGCGTCGGCAGGTCGAGCGCCTCCATCCGCTTGTGCAGCGTGAGGTCCTTCGGATCGGTCACCATGCCCTCGGCCTGCATCTCGATCGCGCCG
>JBLNAW010000230.1:0-5330 GCA_050259555.1 Solirubrobacterales bacterium | reverse complement strand
AGGACTCCTGCACGTACCAGAACCGTCAGCCGCGTCTTCCCGTCGGCGCGGCTCCGTCCGTCGTCTCCCGTGAACGACGTTGGGATGGCGACGAGCTCCCCCGCCTGCGTCGAGATGGTATCGTTCTCACACACAGAAGGGAAGAGGACCTCCGAACGCCCGCTGCACAAGGCTTCCGATCCGCGTCGCGCCGCGCGTCGGCGGCGGTTCAGGCGCTCTCTGTGGGCACTGGTCCGTTGCGAGACTCACGCGACTTCCGTCTCCTCTCCGCCGCCGTGCTGCCGTCCGGTCTGGCGATGGGCGCCGTGGGACTCGCCGTCTTCGTCCAGGCGAACGATCTCGGCGGCGCGGCCGCACTCGGGTATCTGGGGCTCGTGCAGTTCAGCTTCCTGACGCTCGGGACGCTCGGCGGCTCGGCCATCGTGGACCACGTGGACCGACGGCTCCTGCTCCTCGTCACGCAGGCGGCCTTCGTCGTCAGCGTGACGACCCTGCTCATCGGGAGCCTGCACGGACAGCCTCCGATGGCGTTGATCTACGCGACCTCCGCGTGGGGCTCCGCCGTCTCGAGCCTGTACTTCCCGACGCGCTCGGCGATGATCCCCCCGATCGTCGAACGCGACGAGCTGACCACCGCCATCACCCTCGACACGGTGGCCTGGAACGTGACGATGATCCTCGGTCCGATCATCGGAGGCTTCGTGCTCGCGCGGTTCGGACTGGCAGCGGTCTACGGAGCGGGAGCCCTCGCACACCTCGTGACGCTCGTCATGATGTTCCGGCTGACCCGGCAGCCTGCGGACCGGCATCGGGACGGGCGCCTCGGCTTCTCCGCGATCAGGCACGGGTTCGCCTACATGCGACCGCGGCCGGTCCTGAAGGGGCTCCTGTGGATCGACCTCATCGCGATGGCGTTCGGGATGCGCCGAGCCCTGTTCCCGATCCTCGCCGTCCAACAGTTCGGCCGCGGTCCCGAGGTGGTCGGGCTGCTCATGGCGGCGATCCCCGCGGGGGCGCTCGCGATGTCGCTGACGGCCGGCTGGCTCGAGCATGTCCACCGACAGGGCCTCGGGCTCGTCGTCGCGGCGGCGGTGTGGGGAGCGGCCGTCGCCGCCTTCGGACTCTCGGGCGCCAACCTGTGGCTCGGGCTGCTGTTGCTCGCGGTGGCCGGGGGCGCCGACGTGGTGGCGGCGATCCTGCGGGCGACGATCATCCAGCACGAGGTGCCCGAGTTCGTTCGCGGCCGCGTGTGGGGGATCAACTTCTTGGTGTTGAACGGCGGCCCGCGTCTCGGCGACATGACGGCGGGGATGACCGCCGCGGCATGGGGCGCCACGTTCTCGGTCGTGGCGGGCGGGGTCGCGGCGCTGATCGGGGCCGGCGTGTTCGCCGTCTGCGTACCCGAGCTGACGCGCTACACCTCGTCCCAGGGGATCGACCCGGTCGACGACGGGCAGACGGCACTCCGCGGCGAGACGTGATCGGCTCGCGATCCCGCGAACCCCGGTGATAACGTTCCCACAGCCTGTGGCGCTGAGTCTGGGGGGTGCGGGATGACCGAGCTGCTCCTGGGCGTGGATATCGGAACGTCGAGCACGAAAGGGGTCCTCGCCCGACCCGGCGGCGAGATCGTCGCCTCCACCGAGGTCCAGCATCAGACCTCCATGCCCCATCCCGGCTGGTTCGAGCACGACGCCGAGACGATGTGGTGGCAGGAGTTCGTGCAGGTCGCGCGCACCCTGATCGCCGATGCACCCGGTCCGATCGCAGCCGTCTGCCCGAGCGGCATCGGCCCGTGCCTCCTGCCCGCCGATGCGAACGGCTCGCCGCTGCGACCCGCGATGCTGTACGGGATCGACACCCGAGCCGAGGACGAGATCGTCGAGCTCACCGAGCGCTTCGGCGCGGAGCGGATCCTCGAGCGCTGCGGCTCGCCGCTCACCTCGCAGGCGATCGGACCCAAGCTCCTGTGGCTCCGCCGGCACGAGCCGCAGGTGTGGGAGCGAACGCGATTGCTCCTCGGACCGAACTCCTTCCTCATCCACCGACTCACGGGCGAGTACGTGCTCGACCAACACTCGGCGAGCCAGCACGACCCGATCTACGACCTTGCCGCCGAGGGATGGATCGACGACTGGGCGGAGGAGGTCGCGCCGGGCCTCACGCTCCCCGGGCTGGCGTGGCCGGGCGAGCTCGCGGGACGGGTGCACGCGAAGGGCGCCGCCGAGACCGGGATCCCCGAGGGCACGCCGGTCGCGGCCGGGACCCTCGACGCATGGTCCGAGTCGACGAGCGCCGGCGTGCGGAAACCCGGGGACACGATGCTGATGTACGGCTCGACGATGTTCATCATCGAGGTCGTCGACCAGCCGCGGCCGCACCCGAAACTGTGGCTCACGGTCGGCGTGGACCAGGGAACGCGGACCCTCGCGGCCGGCATGTCGACCTCGGGATCGCTCACGTCGTGGCTGCGAGGGATCGTCGGCGGGGTCCCGTTCGCCGAGCTGCTCGAGGAGGCGCGCGCCGTCCCGTCGGGCTCGGACGGGCTGCTCGTGCTCCCGTACTTCGCCGGCGAGCGCACCCCGCTGTTCGATCCCGGAGCTCGAGGCGTGATGTTCGGCCTCACGCTCACACACGGTCGCGGGCACCTGTACCGGGCGCTGCTCGAGTCGACCGCGTTCGGGGTGCGCCACAACCTGGAGGCGTTCCGCGAGGCCGGCGGCGACCCCGGCCGGCTCGTCGCGGTCGGCGGCGGGACGAAGGGCACGCTGTGGGCGCAGATCGTCTCGGACGCGACGGGCCTCCCGCAGGAGATCCCGGCGGTGACGATCGGCGCGAGCTACGGCGACGCGTACTTCGCGGGGATCGCCGCGGGGCTCGTCGGACCGACCGACGAATGGTCCACGATCAGCGACGTCGTCGAGCCCGACCCGAGCGCGAAGCCCGTCTACGACGAGCTCTACGACCTGTACAAGCGCCTGTACCTGACGAACCGCGACGACATGCACCGCATCGCCGACCTGCAGGAGCGTGGCGCCGCCGGGCGGTGAGGAGCGATGACCGTCTAGCTCAGGTCGCGCCGGTCGAACGCGACGACGCCGGCCGCGATCAACGCCGCCGCGATCGCCACGAGCCACACGAGCGGCATCACCGCGAGGTCCTGCCCTGGGATCCTCGGCGTGTGGGCGAACGGCGAGACGTCCATCACCCACGACGGCAGCTCGAAGAGCGCGCCGAACTCCCCGAGCAACAGGAACGCGACGAGCAGCGCCCAGGAGGCGGACGCGAAGCGCGGGACGATGCCCCAGAGCGCGACGGCGATCCCGATCACGACCCAGATGGCGGGAAGCTGCACGAGCGCGCCCGCGAGCACCGGGAACGCGTCCGAGATGTCGCCGGTCTGCGCCGCGTGCGCGCCCCCCGAGACGAGCCCGGTGACGAGCATGAGCCCGGTGGTGCCGGCCAGCGCCAGCGCGAGGTGGCTCGCGACCCAGCTTCCGCGCCGGGTCGAGGTGGCGAGGAGCTGCTCGGCGCGCTGCGAGCCCTCCTCCGTGCGGAGCACCAGCGTCGCCTGGATCCCGTAGACGGCCGTGACCACGCCGACCATGCCGAGCTCCATCGCGAGGAACGCGTCGGTCAGCGCCTGCGACCCACCGAGCTTCGTGATGAAGTCCTTCGCCTGCGGGCTGTCGAGGAGCCCTCCGAGGTTCGACGCCACGCTGCCGAAGATCGCGCCGAGGAGGACGTACGCGGGAGCCCACGCGACCCAGACGCCCCGCTGCAGCCGCCACGCGAGTCCGAGCGGGCTCGACAGGCTCAGCGCGGCGCTCGATGGTCCGGGGCGATCGGCGAGGAGCCCGGCACCGAGATCTCGGCGCGAGGCGATCACGTAGGCGGCCGATCCCACGGCGACGGCGAACACGACGAGCAGGAGCAGGACCGCCCATCGCTCGTGGGCGTACGGACGCACCTGCTGGCTCCAGCCGATCGGCGAGAGCCACGAGAGCCATCCGGCAGCGTTCGCCGTCCCCGTGGTGTCGCCCGCCGCACGGAGGACGTAGGCGAGCCCGAGGAACGCGGCGGCCACCCCGGTCGCCGTCCGCCCGCCCGTGGTCACCTGTGCGGCGAGCGCCCCGACCGCGGTGAACGCGAGCCCCGTCGCGGCCCACGCCATCCCGAACGCGAGGGAGCCCCGCACCGGCAGCCCGGTGCCCGCGAGCCCGAGCGAGGCGAGGATCCCGATCGCGAGGCTCGTCCCTGCGCCGACCGCGATCGCAGCGGTCAGTGCCGCGCCGCGGCCCACGACGGACCCACCGACGAGCTCGAGGCGCCCCGCCTCCTCGTCGGCACGGGTGTGGCGCACCACGAGCACGAACGCGAGCACGGCGACGAGCGCCGTCCCGATCCCGCCCATCTTCATCATCGAGAGCGCGCCGGTGGAGGCCTCGTAGATCCGCCCGTACAAGGCGACGAGCGCGGGCGCTCCGTTCACGCCCTGCGCGGCCTCGACCCTCGAGGCCATCGTCGGATACAGGCTCACCGTCGCCGAGGCCGAGAACGCCGCCATGCCCACGAAGGTCACGATCCACGCCGGTACGAGGATGCGGTCGCGGCGGAGCGCCAGGCGGACGAGCGAGCCGGTGCCGGCGAGCGTGTTCACGGCGGGGGCGACGACGGGGCGGCGTCACCGTCGGACGGCTCGTCGACGTAGTGGCGCAGGAACAGCTCCTCGAGGGTCGGGGGCTGGCTGACGAGGCTCCGGACTCCGATCGCGGTGAGGCGCTCGAGCACGCGGCCGAGCTCGGGCGTGTCGACCTGGCACCGGACGACCGAGCCGTCGACGCGCAGGTCACGGACACCGGGGATCTCGGCGAGGCCGGTCGGCGGGCCGTCGAGCTCCGCGGTGATCGAGGTGCGGGTGAGGTGGCGCAGGTCGGCGAGCGCGCCGGTCTCGACCGCTCGGCCGCCCCGGATGATCGTGACGCGGTCGCAGAGCGCCTCGACCTCGGCGAGGATGTGGCTCGACAGGAGCACGGTGCGTCCCGACCGCCGCTCCTCCTCGATGCACTCGCGGAAGACCTCGGCCATCAGCGGGTCGAGTCCCGAGGTGGGCTCGTCGAGCAGGAGCAGCTCGACGTCGGAGGCGAGCGCGGCGACGACCGCGACCTTCTGCCGATTGCCCTTCGAGTACGTCCGCGCCTTCTTCGTGGGGTCGAGCTCGAAACGCTCGAGCAGCTCGGCCCGCCGCTTCGGGTCCAGGCCGCCGCGGAGCCGGCCGAGCAGGTCGACGATCTCGCCGCCGGTGAGGGTCGGCCACAGGCTCACCTCGC
>JBLNAW010000229.1:0-7364 GCA_050259555.1 Solirubrobacterales bacterium | reverse complement strand
TAGTCGTCGATCGGCCCGGTCATCCCCGGGATCGTGACGGCAGGCGCCTCGGCCTCGCGCACCGTGGCCGAGCCCACGACCTCGTGCAGCACCCGGCCGGTGTGCTTCACGGTCGCGGGCGCGTCGAGCGCGGCCAGGATGGACGCTGGGTTCGCCCGGGTCGATGCTCGGCTGGATGCGATGGAAGTACGGCTCGACGCCCACGTCGACCGCCACGCGAGCTGACGCGACCCGGCGTTAGGCGAGGGTGCGGTTCAGCCGCTCGACGAACCCGCGGAGCAGGAACAGGCTGACGTCGTCGCTCGTGTGCTCCTCGACGTGGAACGGCTGGTCCATGATGCGGAGCAGCCGGAGCAGCGAGATGAAGAAGAACGAGATGAACCCGAGGATGATGACGGCCTCGTAGGTCGGCTCGATCTCCATGAACGACAGCGCGATGATGATGATGACCACGATCGACTCGATCAGGAGATGGGCCGAGGGGAGGAACTCGGTCCGCTGCACGTGGTAGACGCGGAGGACGTTCCGCCGCAGCGCTCCCTGCTCATTGCGCAACCGAGAGGTGTACGTGGCGGGGACGCCGATCCGGTCCATCTCCAAGAAGGTCGCGTTGAGCTCGTCGATCGCATCCAGGGCCTTCGTCGATCGAGGATGCCCGAGGTCAGCGCGGAAGGCCGAGACGATGCGGACCAGGGTGTCCTTCAGACGGTCCAGGTCGAGATCGGGGAAGGCCTGCTTGAAGGCCGCGCCGTCGTCGTGGATGTTCGTGAGGGCGGCCGTGATCTCGGCGGGCACCCTCTCGGCCTCCTTGTAGTCGGCCAGCGTCCCGGCCACGATCAGACCGAGGACGAACACGCCCCCGGCCACCACGCTCGTGAACAGCGGGCTGATGCTGATGAACTCGAGCGAGAACGCCGCGATCGCGAGCTTGACCGCGATGATGCCGAGCACGATGAGGGCCGTCTGCACGGCCACCCGCCATCGGAGCAACGTGCTCTGCAGCATCCCAGCACCCTCTGCCATGGGTGCGAATCCTGGCATCGGCGAAGCGGCCGGTCAACGCGAGCGTGACCGATCCTCAGTCCGATGGACGTGTCCGGCTCGTCAGTGCTCGTGCTCGGCGGCTTCTCCGTGGGCTCCCGCGTGCATCGCGAGGTATAGGCCGTGCGACCAGACCTGGAGTCCCAGCATCGCCTCGACGTACTCGCGCGTCTCGGGCACGCTTTCGGCGTGCCGCTGCGTGCTGAGCACGTGGTCGAACCGGGCCTTGATCTCGTGGTGCAAGGTGGCCGTGAGGAGCGCCGTGAGCTCGTCGGACGAGCTGCTCTCGATCGCGCGCTCGGCGACGGGGATCACCGGGCCGACGTCGAGCCCTGCGGGCTTCAGCCCCGTGAACGGCGCACCCTCGCCGCGGCGGTGGACGCGGACGACCGTCTCGTAGAAGTACCGGTCGGCGACCTCGCGCGCGGCCGGCTCGCGACGCGCCTCGAGCACGAGCGCGAACGCGGTCCGTATCTCGTCCTCCTCGTCGGCCTTCACGTACGGCAGGATCACGTCGACGTTCTCGGCCTCGAGCGCGCGGGCGGCCGCCTTCACGACCGGCCCGTCGAGGGAATCGCAGTGTGGTGGCATCCTCCACCCTCCTCCCGGCGTTGACGCCCAAACGCGTGAACCATCGCGCTCCCGCCCGTCCGCAGGTGAGGGGCGATGGTCCCGGTCCGAGCCGGACGCCGCTCGCGACCTCGGGTACCGCGCGAGCTTCGCTTGACGCCCAGAGCGCCCGGTGCCAGCGTCTGTGGCATGAGCGAGCAGCCGGAGCGCTGCTGCTTCGACGACTGGTCCGCGTGCTACGCGAAACGTGCTCGGTCGCGGCGGCTCGGCGCGGTATCGACCGATCTGATCCGCGGGCTCGCCGTCGCCGGACTCGAGGGTCGGACGGTGCTCGACGTGGGCTGCGGCGCCGGGGGTCTCGTCCTCGAGACGCTCGATCGCGGGGCGGTAAGCGCGACCGGCCTCGACCTGTCGGCGGTGTCGATCGGCGAAGCCCGACGTATCGCCGCCGAGCGCGGGCACGCCGACCGAGCGAGGTTCGAGGTGGCCGACGGCGCATCCACGACGCTCGCACCGCACGACGTGGTCGTGCTCGACAAGGTGTTCTGCTGCTATCCGGACGTCGACGGCCTGCTCTCGAACTCGCTCTCGGCCGCCGGATCCGTGTACGCGTTCTCGGTGCCTCCCTCGGGCGGCTTCCGCGGCGGCATCCGGAAGGCGTTCGCGTGGGCCGCGAACCGCTGGTACCGGCTCCGCCCGCGGAAGTTCGGCGGGTTCCGGGAGTACGTGCACGATGTGGCGGCGCTCGACGCTCGGGTCCGAGCGGCCGGCTTCACGACCACGTTCACCCGGCGCCGGTTCGGCTGGGACCTGTTCGTCTACGCGCGCCCTTAACCGCGGATGGGGATTGGTGGGGCACCGTCTCCGGGTACCGAAATGAGGCGAATGAGCCCGTTGCTTAGGGTTCCCTTAACGCTGGTTCACGTAGGGTCGCGGCGAGAGAGGAAGCCCGCCTCGGGAGGTGCGATATGAGACTCTCCCTGAAGTTCCTCGTCGTCGGCATCAGTGTTCTTGGTCCTTTGATGCTGGCTCCGGCCGCGGTCGCCGAAGACAACGACGTCGAGCGTCGTGGATCCTGTAGTGATTCCAGCCACTGGGAACTGGACCTGGAACGCACGCCTGGTGGCATCGAGGTCGACTTCGAGGTCGACCAGAACGTCGTCGGAGACCGGTGGGGGGTCAAGCTGGTCCACAACGGTGACGTGTTCTTCCGTGACGTCCGGACGACGCACGGCGAGGATGGATCGTTCGACGTCGAACGACACACGAACGATGCCGCCGGGATCGACCGGTTCGTCGGCAAGGCCGTGAACAAGTCCACCGGCGAGGTCTGTCGCGGCACAGCCGCGATCTGACGTTCCGGGGGAAGGCGAGGGCTCGGTTTCCTAGGCGGAGACCGAGCCCTCGCGACTACCTCGGGTCGTCATCAGGGCCAAGCCATACGCATCGACTCCTCCGAAGTCGACGACTGGCCACATCCTGCGTTCGTCGACCTAGCCGTTCGCTGAGGCGACGCAAGGGGGATGTTGTCCGCCTGCCTCCATCCGAACCGCGATCGGCTCCGGGCACGACGAAGGGCGGCGCCGCCGCCGCCCTTCGCACGGGCCCCGTGTTCGCGCTCAGGAGGTTCTCACGACCACCTTGCTCGCGCGGATCGTGCCGTCGGCGCGCATCGTGCCGAACACGCGGACGTTCGCGCCTCGGGACAGGAGCCGCTCGCGCACGATCGTCGTCGCGGGTCGCACCCGGACGTCGTGACTGCTGACCGTCCACGTCCCCAGGCGGTCCGCCCCTGCGATCGCCGTCGCGGTCCCGGTCAGCGTCGTCGAGTCCTCGTCGATGTCCTCGGCGTCCTTGACCTCGATCTGCGTCGCCGTGATCGAGCCGTCGGCCTCGGACAGGCCCTCGATCTCGACCGCCGCGCCGACGGCGATCGCGCCGGCCTCCTGGTCGAGCTCGGTGTCCGTCGTGACGTGGACCGTCGTGCCGCTCACGACCCAGTCGCCGACGAAGTCCGCGGACGCGGGGAGCACCTCGACGAAGCCTTCGAAGTCCATCTCGCCGAACTCGTCGTCCTCAGCGTCCTCCGTCGCCTCGATCGAGCTCGCGGTGATCGAGCCGTCGGTCTCCGTCGTGCCCTCGACCTTGACGCTCGCGCCGACCGCGACGGTCGCGAGGCTCTCGTCGATCTCGGTCTCGGTCGTGACGTGGACCGTCGTGCCGCTCACGACCCAGTCGCCGACGAGATCCGGCGTCGCGGGCAGACTCTCGACCACACCCGACAGCTCGGTATCTTCCCCGCTCGCGAGGGCCGAGGCCGGTGCGAACGTCGCGAGGATGCCCAGGATGACGGCCACCCCGATGATCTTCCCTCTCATCCACCCACCTCCTCCGGTGATCGTCCGAGGAGACCACGGAGGCGGTTATGGGCCGGGCGCGCGGAGGTTAAGAGAGGGTTAGGGACCGGCGCGCCCCCTCATCCCTTGGTCGTGGTGCCGCGATCGAGCACCGTCGGCCGATCGGCCCACATCGAGGACCGTGTCGCCGCCTCGCGTGCTAGTCGTCGAGGCTCGGCCGCCAGCCCATCCCGTAGACCATCCGGCCGCCGATGTCCGCGCCGATCCCCACCATGAGCGCGCCGGCGGCGCCCAGGACGATCCACAGGACCCCCGACTCCGGCACGGAGCGGTCGGACCAGCGCACCGCGAGGTTGGCGGCGCCGATCGCCGCGGCCGTCGCCTGGACGAGCGCGTGCCGCGTCGCGATCCGCCGGACCTTGGCGCCCGAGCCCATCGCCGAGCGGTCGGCGAGCCCCGCGATCGCCGCGCCGAAGAACCCGGCGAGCGCGCCCAGGAGGAGCCAGGTCGCGGCGAGCGGCGCCGCCGGGAAGGTCCCGAGCCGGGACAGCACGTCGAGGCCGAGCGCGCCGATCGTGAAGGCGATCGGGAAGTGGACGAGCATCGGGTGGATCGGGCGCCCGATCGGTTTGCCCTGGGCGATCTGACGGAGCGTCCACATCCTGGTCTCACCCGTCGGCGAGTGGTAGCGCAACCGCACGGCCATCGGTCCGTCCCCCTTGGGCCGGCGTCCCCAGCCGGCCGTCGGGAGAGCATGGCCGAAGTCGGCGGCAGATTCCACTCGCGCCGGGGTTCGGCCTCCGGCCGTTCCCTGCTCGGCGCTACGTCGCCGCGGGGGTACGGCCTCCGGCGAGCCTCATGTGGTGCCACGTCGAGATCGCCCACAGGACGACCGTGACGCCGACGAGCGCGCCGAGCATCGCCTCCTCGCCGTCGATGAGCGCGAAGATGCCGGCGACGAGCGCCGCGAGCCCGAGCACGGAGGTCGTCACCACATAGAGCTTGGAGCCGTGCAGCAGGTCGAGGAACCCCGGCACGACGGCGGAAGCGGAAGCCACGAAGCCGAGCGCGAGGACGATGCCGGTGACGACCCTCGCGCCGGTGATCCCCTGCGATCCCATGCCGGCGAGCCAGAGCCCGGCCGCCAGTGCCCCGACGGCGACGCAGAGCGTCGCGATCCGATCCCTGAACGTGAGATGCATGGTGCCCCCCTCAGGTCCGAACCCCTCGAGGATAGCCCCCGGATGGGGCGAGCGGCCGACACCTCCGCTGGTATCGGCCGCTCGGTTCGGTCTGCTCTGAGGGTCGTTCCGCGTTCTGCGTTACAGACGACGCTCGGGCGCGGGCGGCGGTGCCGAGGGATCCATCGGGTGGACGTCCACGGCGTTGGACCGGAACCAGGAATCGAACCCGTCGTCGGAGGCCATCATCTTGCCCATGAACGAGGTGGCTCCGGGTCCGTCGACCACGACGATCGCGAGGCTGCTTCCGTCCGGGTTGGACTGGAGCCACGCGTTGTGCGTGGTGAGTCCGTAGCGCTCGTTGAAGTCCGCGAACTCGGCCTTGCGCGAGCTGCTCAGCTGGTCCATCCAGGACTCCCACGTTCGGACCTTGTCCGGCTTGATCGGCATCGCCATCGCTTCCATGCGAACGGCTCCCTTCGCGCTTCTCGGTCGTCGGGGTCTCACCCCGCGTACGTCGCGCTCGGGGCTGCGGTTCAGCGGAAGCGGGCCGCGGGGGGTTCCCCCCACGGCCCGCGCGCACCGCTCGACTCACATCACGGGGAAGGTCTCGTACACCGTGATGCTCGCACCACCCTGCAGGACCGGGCAGCCCTTCGCCATCGCCGCGGCAGCCTCGAGCGAGTCCGCGGTCACGATCGTGTAGCCGGTGTGCGGAGCCCCTTGCGCGCCGTCGCTCACCGAGCCGTCGGCGCCGACGGTCTTCGCCGCAGGCGTGAACGGGTTCCCCCCGTCCTTCAGTCCGGCGCCGATCTGTGCGAACCACGCGTCCCAGGCCTTCATGACGGCCGCCTGCTCCGCCTCGGTCTCGGGCATGCCCCCACCCGTGTACAGCAGCACGAAGTCGGCCATGTCCCCTCCTTCCCGGCCCGAGGGCCGTCTCGTCCGACGAAGGTACGACGAACGGGGAGAACGGGTTTCGACATCCCGCGTGGCGGCTCCGTCACGTGTCCGCGTGCTCGCGCCACTCGCGATCCAAGATCGCGTAGACGAGTTCGCTCTGCCACTCGCCCTTCACCCACTCGTTCTCGACGAGATGCGCCTCGTGCCGCATCCCGAGCTTCTCCATCACGCGCGCCGAGGCCCCGTTGCGCACCTCGGCGCGGCCGATGACGCGGTGCAGGCCGACCTCCTCGAACGCGATCCGCAGGAGCGGGCGGGTCATCTCGGTCGCGTAGCCGCGGCCCTGATGGCTGGGGTGGACGATGAAGCCGATCTCGGCGAGGGCGTGCTCGCGGCTCAGCCACTCCATCACGACGTCGCCGACCAGTTCGCCGGTCGCCTTCGCGATCGCCGCGAGCGCGATGGCGTCGCCCTCGTCACGGATCGCCCGGAGGCGGGTCCTGCGCTCGAGCGAGGCCCGCGCCTGCTCCCGGGTCTCGGGCTCCCAGTACGTCCAGCGCGCGACCTCGGGGAGCGAGCGCATCGCGTGAACGGCGTCGAGGTCGATCGCCTCGAACGCGCGGAGGACGAGGCGCTCGGTCTCGATCGGCCCGGCGTACGTGAATCCGCTCATCCGTCTCCTCCCCGGCCAGGGGCGGACGATAGTACGGTTCGTCCATGAGCAGCGCCGACGGCGCCCGTCTCGATCGCGCCTCGTGGCTCCGCGAGCTCCGGCGGGAGAACGAGCAGCAGGAGTCCGGGCTCGCGTCGATCTACGACGACTCGTGGGGCGAGATCGGGGAGACGCACTGGGCGTTCGTGGAGCGGTTCTGCTCGTTGCTCCCACCCGACGGCCGCGTGCTCGACGCCGCGTGCGGCACGGGCAAGTACTTCGGCCTGGTGCTCGAGAGCGGACGTTCGCTCCTCGGCGTCGATCACACCGAGGCGTACCTGGAACGGGCTCACTCGAAGTTCCCGGACGTCCCCACCGAGAAGCACGATCTCCAGGAGCTCCCGTTCGAGGACGCGTTCGACGGTGTGATGTGCGTGGACGCGATGGAGTTCGTCCCGCCGGAGGAGTGGCCGGTCGTCCTCGAACGCCTGCGCCGCGCCGTACGCCGCGATGGCTGGCTGTACCTCACCGTCGAGCTCGTCGCTCCCGAGGAGATCCGCGCCGCGAACGCGGAGGCGCGAGCCGCCGGTCTGCCGGTCGTCGACGGCGAGGTCATCTGGCACGACCCCGACGACTACTACCACTACTACCCGAGCATCG
>JBLNAW010000228.1:0-4034 GCA_050259555.1 Solirubrobacterales bacterium | reverse complement strand
GTCGTAGACGTCGAACGGCACGTTCATGTGTAGACCGCCGATGTCGTTGATCATCGCCTGGAAGCCGTCGAACCAGGTGAGCGCCCAGTAATCGATCGTCACGCCCATCAGGCTCTCGACGGTCTTCACGACGAGGTCCGGGCCGCCGGCCGTCATCGCGGCGTTGATCTTGTTCGTCCCGTAGCCGGGGATCGAGACCCACGAGTCCCTCGGGAAGCCGATGATCGTGGCCTTCGCCTTCGCGGGGTTGATGCAGACCAGGTGGATCGAGTCGGCGCGCTGGCCGGTGATCACCTCGCCCGGACGCGCGTCGCTGCCGAGCACGAGGATGAAGATCGGCTGCGAACCGTCGAGCGTCGGGACGTAGTCGGCGTGCGCCTGCTGGAGCTGGAAGAACGGCGCCGCGACCGCGGGGGCCGTCTTCGGCGAGGTCCCGAGCACCGTGCCGGCGACCCAGGTCACGAGCAGCAACGCGACGAGCGCAGTACGGCGGCGGAGTGCGGGCATCGGGGGGTTGGTCAAAGCGGGCTTCAGGCTACCCGGAGGATCCGAGTACGCCAACCACCCTCGGTCACCCAGGCAGCGGGCACGGAGGGGGATGGCCTCTAGGAGGAGGGTGAGGCGGAGGGGGCAGGTGTGGGCGGTGCGGGCGACTGGGTGGCGCGGTCCTCGCGCTTCACGTCGAAGGCGGAGATCCGCCACGAGCCGGGATCACTCAGGAAGAGCTGGCCGTGGCTCACGATCGCCGTATACGTGCCGTCGCTCCGGCTCCCGAGCGCGTAGAAGCGGAACTTCACGACCACGGAGGTCGGCGCGTCGTTCTGATCGAACAGGACGTCGAACTCGAGGCTGCCCTTCGTCGGCTCGATCCAGTCGTAGACGTCGCCGGCCGTCGCTCCGGCGGTGAGGGTCTCGACGTCCTGCTCGGCGGAGGCTCGAGCGCCGTCCGTGAACGCGTCCCACACCTGCGTGTAGTCGCCGTCCTTCCAGTTGTCCGGGTCGAGGAAGGCGTGGGTGAACAGGTCGTTGAGCGTCGGCGTGAGCTCCTGCCCGAGGCTCGTGGCCTGCTGGCCGAGGGCCTCCATGTCGGCGTTCTCACTCGAGGCGATCGCACGAGCCTTGCGCACCTTGAACTCCATCGGCTTCACGGGCGGGGTATCGGACCCGTGGTCGATGAACGGGATCCTGGCGTCGCCTCGCGTCAGGAAGAAGACGAGTCCGCCGGCCACCAGCACGAGCACCAACGGCACCACGACGAGTGCGCCAGAACGCTTCTTGCGATGGCCGCCGTTTCCGGCGGAACGGGTGGGGGGTTGCGGTCGCGTGTCGGACAAAGCGTCGAGAGGGTAGCGGGCGAGCGCCGACCGCAACAACCGGCGGGGTCAGCCGCATGCCGGTAGCATGGGTTCTCCATCAACGGTGTGCCGGGAAGCCTGGTCGGCGACGAGGGAGCGATGGCGAGCGACGCCGCCGGCCCCCCGGGCTCCGCGCCCGGTGTCCGGCAACCGTGGTCCAGATCCGAGCGGCCCTTGCCGCGCGCGATCCTGCAACCGCTGCAGTCGTTCCTCGCGACCGAGGCCGCCGGCGGCATCCTGCTGCTCGGCGCGACGCTGATCGCGCTCGGATGGGCCAACTCCCCGTGGAGCGGTGCGTACGAGCGCCTGTGGGACACCCGGCTCTCGCTCGGGTTCGGGCGTTGGGGCCTGTCGCACGACCTGCGGCACTGGGTGAACGACGGGCTCATGACGTTCCTATTCATGGTCGTCGGGCTCGAGATCAAGCGCGAATTCCTGACGGGCGAGCTGCGCGACCGTCGGGCGGCCATCGTGCCGGTGCTCGCGGCGGTCGGCGGCATGATCGTTCCCGCGTTCCTGTTCCTCGCGATCGCCTCCGGAGGGCAGGGCGCCCGCGGCTGGGGGGTCCCGATGGCGACCGACATCGCCTTCGCGCTCGGCGTGCTTACGCTGGTGGGTCGCTCGGCGCCGCCCGGGCTCAAGCCGTTCCTGCTCACGCTCGCGATCGCGGACGACATCGGATCCGTGCTGGTGATCGCGATCTTCACGTCCGGCGGGCTGAGTCCAGGTCCGCTGCTGATCGCGGTGCTGGCCGTCGCGGCGATCGTGGTGCTCGAGCGGATCCACGTCCGGGCGCCCTTGGCCTACGTCGTGCTCGGCGCCGTGGTGTGGGCGGCGACGGCGGAGTCGGGCGTCCACCCCACGATCGCCGGGCTCGTGCTCGGGCTCCTCACCCCCGCCGTGGCGTTCCAGCGCCCGGCGACCGTGAGCGAGGAGGCGCACCGCATCGCCGACGAGACCGTGGACGAGCCGAACCCACCCGACGTGGACGCGCCCTACTGGCTGTACCTCGCGGGGCTCTCGCGGGAGGCGGTCTCACCGCTCGCCCGTCTCGAGGCCTTCCTGCACCCTTGGGTGAGCTTCGTCATCCTCCCGTTGTTCGCCCTCGCCAACGCCGGGGTGGATCTGTCCGCGGAGGCGCTCCGCGGGGTCGCGACGTCGCCGGTCGCGCTCGGCATCGTGGTCGGGCGGGTGATCGGCAAGCCGCTCGGGATCACCCTCGTCGCGGCGCTGGTCGTGCGCAGCGGCCTCGGCAGGTTGCCGGAGGGTGTGGGGTGGCGGCACGTGCTCGGGGTCGGCGCGCTCGCCGGCATCGGGTTCGCGGTCTCCCTGCTGATGGCCGAGCTCGCGTTCGCGGACGCGGAGCTCGTCGAGGCCGCCAAGGTGGGGGTCCTCGCGGCCGGACTGGTCGCGGGGGTCGTCGGAGTGACGGTCCTCGGCCGGCGAGGACGCCGGCCTCCCGAGGGCTGACCCTCAGCGCTCCGGCCGCAGGCGTGGAGCGGGCTCGCCCACGATCCGCCGGACGGCGTGGACCCACGACGCCCGCTCCTCGTCCGTGATGCCTTCGTCGTGGAACCGGTAGTCGTGCTTGCGGATGAGCTCCCTCAGGCTCGCGCGGAGCTCCGTCTCCCCGTGGAGGAAGGCGTCTGCGAGCCGGGCTCGCTCCTGTGCCGACCGGTGGGAGCGGAACCCGAGCGCGAGGTGCGGTAGACACAGCCCGTGCTCGGGCAGGCGGATCGCGACCCACGGCTCGGTCCCTTCTTCCGCCGCGGCCAAGATCGCGAGGTAGTTGGCGGCGGTCGAGTCGGCGCTCGCGCAGATGATGCACGGTCGGTTGGGATGGAGAGACGGTCGCTTGCCACGGCGCCCCTTCGACCCGAGGACCTCGAGCACCTCGTCGTGGAGGTTGCGGAGGAAGTCCTCGTACAGGATGGCCATCCCGAGCGAGTCCCCCTGCTGCGAGGCGATGGCGAGCGCCATGGAGGCATGGGTTCGGCAGAACCCGTGGGTGGCCCTGAGCCGACCCCTCGTCTCGGGATCGTTGACCGATTCCCACAGCAGGGCGTCGATGTACCGCCACGCGGCGCGATACGCCCCGTGGCACGCCGGACATCCCACCCGCTGCAGGTCGGCGAGCAGGTCGCGGTAGCTCGCGCGCTTCTCGAGCGGAACCTGCGGCCGGTTCAGTGGGACCTCCTTCGGTACGTGATGGCGCGCATCTCCTGACGGCCAACCGACCGCTCATCGTACGCGGGGGTGTGCGACCCGCCTCGAGCGAGGGAGGGTCCGACCCGGGCCGGCGCGGGCGCGCTTCGACGTGGTGCGTTCGCCCCCCGGGATGCGGGCCGGCAGGGCCTCGAGGGAAGCGCTTTCCGCAGGTCACGGTGGATGCGTTCTTCCTATACTGCCCCGGGCCCGGCTGGTCCGGGATACCACGACAAACGTGCTTCCCTTCACGACGACCGAGGAGGTTCCGTTGTTCGGTGTCCTCGCACAGGAAGGCGGCCCGATCAAGGCGGTCTTCGGCAGCTTCGAGACCAACGCGCTCTGGGTGATCCTCGTGATCTCGCTCTGCGCGCTGGCCTTCGCCTACTACCTGGTACGTGAGGTCCTCAGCGCCCCCGAGGGGACCGACAAGATGAAGGAGATCGCCAAGGCGATCCAGGAGGGCGCGAGCGC
>JBLNAW010000227.1:0-5884 GCA_050259555.1 Solirubrobacterales bacterium | reverse complement strand
GCCTGCTCGTCGTTGAACAGGTGCGAGCCCTGGTAGCGCTTCTGCAGGTACCAGAGGTAGCGGACGTCCACCATCGTGTCGAAGCCGCTCGTGCCGGCGCAGATCACGACCATGCCGCCGCGCTCGCACACGAAGATCGAGGTCGGGATCGTGTCCTGGCCCGGATGGTCGAACACGATGTTCGGGCTCCGCTTCTCGCCGAGGACCTCCCAGATCGCCTTGCCGAAGCCCTTGGCGCCCTCGAACCACGTCTTCCACTCGGGCGAGTCCCACGCCGGCGGCACGCCCCAGTGCGTGAAGTCCCTCCGGTTCACGTACCCCACGGCGCCGAGGCTCTTCGCGTAGTCGCCCTTCTCGTCACTGCTCACGACCGCGACGGCCTTCGCCCCCGCGAGCGTCACGAGCTGGACGGCGAGCGAGCCGAGGCCGCCCGATGCGCCCCACACGAGGACGACGTCGTCCGCCTTCACCGTGTTCGGCGGCCACCCGTGGAGCATCCGGTACGCCGTCGAGCCCGTGAGGGTGGGCGCGGCGGCCTCCTCCCACGTGAGGTGATCGGCCTTCGGCAGGCACTGGTGCGCCTGCACCTTGCAGAATTGGGAGAACGAGCCCCAGCACGAGTCGTACCCCCACACGCGGAAACTCGGCGCGAGGCCGGGATCGCCTCCGCCGATGATCCACGGGTCGTCGAGATCCCACTGGCCGGCGTGCACGACGACCCGGTCGCCGACCTTCACGTTCGTGACCTCCGAGCCGACCGCGTACACCACGCCCGACGCATCCGAGCCCACGATGTGGAAGTCGGTCGGCTCGCCCCAGCGCGCCTGGGTCTTCGTCACGTCGACCGGCACCCCGCGGGCCGCCCAGACGTTGTTGAAGTTCACCCCGGCCGCCATGACCATCACGAGCGCGTCGTGCGGGCCGAGCTCGGGCACGTCGATCACCTCGTCCCGGATCGCGTCTCGCGGCTCGCCGAAGCGGTCGGGACGCACGAGCTGCGCGTGCATCTGCCTCGGAACGTCGCCGATCGGTGGGACCTCGCCGATCTCGTACCGGTCGCTGGTCACGTCTGGCACCTCCGCGCTTGGGATCGCGCGGACGCTAGCCGTTGGGGGCGACGGGCGACAACCCCGTGATCAGCCCTCGGCCGGCGCGTTGGCGGTCTCGAGGGGCCCACGCGCACGCTCGGGGGCCAGCGCCCCCACGTACACGCCGCTCGCCACGACCCCGGTCCCGACCACGAGCCCCAGGGTCACAGGTGCCCCCTCCAGCAGCGCCGAGAGCGCGATCGCGATCACCGGGAAGAGCACGAAGGCGTACGACACCGACGACGCGGCCCACCGCCGCAAGACGACCAACACGAGGAAGAACAGCACCACCCCCCCGAGCACCACCAAGGTCGCCACCGCGGCCCACGTCGAGCCGCGGGTCGGGAGCGTCCATCGCTCCCCGGAGATCAGCGACGCCGCGAGGAGCACCGCCGTCCCCGCGGCCATGCCCACCCCGTTCGCCGCGAACGGGTCGGAGCGGGGGAACAGCTTGACGACGACCGAGCCCTCGGCCGCGCACGCCGCGGCGGCCATGAGGGCGAGGAAGGATGCGAGCGGGATCGCGAAGGTCGAGGCGTCGATCAGCACCATCACCCCGATCCCGCCGGCAGCGATGGCGGCTCCGGCAAGCCCTCGCAGGCGCAGCGCCTCCTGACCGTGGACGGCGGCGAGCAGGAGGGTGACGAGCGGCACGGGCGCGAACAGCAACGCCGCAACCGCCGCGGGCGCCCGCTGGAGCCCCCAGTACGCGAGCGCGTAGAAGGCACCGAAGAACAGGAGTCCGTAGAGCACCGCGCCGACGAGGGCTCGGCCCCGCGGCAACGGCGTCCGCCGGACGGCGACGATCCCGAACGAGATGAGGCTGGCCGCTCCCCACCGCAGGGCCGCTCCCCAGAAGGGGTCCAACTCACGGTTGCTGAAGCGCACCAGGACGAAGTTCGCCCCGCCGATCAGCACCAGCATGCCGAAGGCCAGGGCCGTCGTTCGATCGGATCGATGGTCCCCCACGAGGGGTCAGACCCTAGCACTCCCCTCCGGCCGCAGGAAGACGGGCGCGCGCTCAGTCGGCGGCAGCGGGCGCGGCGCTCGAGGGGCAGGTCGCGGCGCGAGGGCACCAGGTGCAGAACGGACCCGGACGCAGCTCGAGGGGCCGGCCCGCGTCGGAGGCGGCCGCGGCGCGGACGGCCTCGACCACGCGGTCGGCGGCGCGCGAGAGCACCCGCTCGTCCACGTCCTCGGCCTGCCACTCGCCCGAGTCCAGGTACAGCGTTGCCACCCGATACGGCGGCACGCCGAAACGCATCGCGAGCAGCAGCGCATAGAACCGCATGTCCTCGGCGTGCTCCGGCCAGGCCTTGCCGGTCTTCAGGTCGATCGCCAGACGCGTCGCGCGGTTCGGGTCGGCCTGCTGCGGCGTGCCGAGCACGAGGTCGAGCGTGCCCGAGAGCATCACCGCGCCGCCGTGGAGCTCGGCCTTCACATGCCACTCGGTGCACGGCGAGAGATCGCGGCGCATCCGTCGGAGCGGCGGCATCGTCGAGCGGAAGAGCTCGAGCGTCTTCGCCGCGTCCATCAGCGTCTCGTCCCGGCGGAGCGGGTCGAGCCCGGTCCACCAGGCGTCGAACGCCTGGTCCTCGCCGAGACGCTCGGCCGCCTGCTGCACGAGGTCGTGGATGTCACGGTCCTCGCGGCCGGCGACCTCGAGCTCGACCGCCTTGTGCGCGAGGCGGCCGGCGGCGAACCGCGCCGAGAACGCGAACGGCGCGCGCTCGCCGCTGCGGACCGAATCGAACAGCCCCGGGCACCGGCCGAGGTCCGACAGGTTCGACTTGCCGAGCCAGAGCGGGCGACCGGGCTCGAAGGCGCGGACGGCCTCTTCGATCCGGTCCCGGATCTTGGGCACCAGGTCGGCCGGGAAGACCGGTCGCTCCTCGGTGCCGATCAGGCCGTCGAGGGTCCTGCGCTGGGCCGGCGCGAGGTCGACGGTCGTCATCACGCGCCGGATGGTAGACCTACCCACCGACATGGCCGAGACCCCCGAGGAGATCCTGCGCGCGCTCGCCGATCCCGAGCGGCTCCAGGTCACGGGGTCGCTCGCGCGAGGCGATCGCTCGCCCTCGGAGCTGGCCGGCGACCTCGGCATCCCGCCGGCTCGGCTCCGCAAGCACCTCAACCGGCTCACCGCGACCGGTGTCGTGCGGCTGAACGACGACCGCCGGACGTACCGGCTCGACGCCGAGCCCCTCCGCGGGGCCGCGGAGCAGGTCGGGCCGCCGCGCGCGGCCGGCCGCGCGCTCGGCGCGGCGAACGAGGACGAGGCGCTCGTGCTCCGCACGTTCTTCCGCGAGGGCCGCCTCACCGAGATCCCCGCCAAGGAGTCGAAGCGCCGGATCGTGCTCGAGCGGATCGCGATCGAGTTCGAGCCGGGCGTCCGCTACGACGAGCGCACGGTGAACGCGATCGTCGGCCGCTTCCACACCGACCACGCCGCGATCCGCCGGTACCTCGTCGACGAGGGGTTCCTCGCCCGAGAGCACGGCGAGTACTGGCGCACGGGCGGCCGCATCGAGCTCGACTGAACGTTCCGCGACGGCGCAACCGCGGCTCGACGAGGCTGGGTCGCCCTGCTAGGTTGCCGCCCGGTGCGCGGCCCCCTCCGCCTGTTCTCGGTCCTCCTCGCGGCCACCCTCCTGGTGCCGCTCGGTGCCGCGCCCGCCCCCGCAACGGACAAGCCCGGCCCCTGCGCGCTCGATCGCGCCCAGGATGAGACGACGCATCAGTGGGTCAAGCGCGTCATCCGGTGCGCCGAGCACCGCTGGCCCGTGCGCGGCGGAGCCTCGAAGGCCATCTGCATCGCGAGGGCCGAGAGCGGGCTGAACCCGAAGCTGGAGTCCGCCGACGGTACGTACGTCGGCCTGTACCAGCACCTCGCCGAGGCCTGGCCCGACCGCTACCGGACGTGGACCCGGCGGGCGTGGCACCTCGACGACCGCTGGGGGAACGGCCGGACGAGCACGATCGTGACGATCCGGATGGTGAACGCGAACGGCTGGGGGCCCTGGGCCGGCGTCGGAGGTTGTTGAGCGCGGCTCCGGATGACCTCCGGGGGCTCTCGCCGTAGACTCCGGGGACCATGGCCAAGACCGATCTTCCCCGCACCCGCACCATCGAGGACCGCATCGAGGAGCTGCGCAAGCGCAAGGCCGGGCTCCTGGACGACCACCGCAAGGATGCCGTGCGCCGGCAGCACGAGAAGGGCAAGCTGACCGCCCGCGAGCGCCTCGAGCTGCTCCTGGACCGCGGCTCGTTCGTCGAGACCGACCCCTTCGCGATCCACCGCGCCCACGAGTTCGGCATGGACCGGAATCGGCCCGCCGGCGACGGCGTGGTGACCGGCTACGGGACCGTGGACGGCCGCCGGATCTTCGTGGCGAGCCAGGACTTCAGCGTGTTCGGCGGCTCCCTCGGCGAGGTCCACGCCCAGAAGATCTGCAAGGTGCAGGACCTCGCGATGAGCACCGGCGCGCCGTTCATCCAGATCAACGACTCGGGCGGGGCTCGGATCCAGGAGGGCGCCGCGAGCCTCGCCGGCTACGGCTACATCTTCGAGCGCAACGTGCGCGCGAGCGGTGTGATCCCGCAGATCAGCGTGATCATGGGCCCGTGCGCCGGCGGCGCCGTTTACTCCCCCGCCATCACCGACTTCACGTTCATGGTCCGCGAGACCTCGCACATGTTCATCACCGGCCCCGAGGTCATCAAGGCCGTGACCGGCGAGGAGGTCTCGTTCGAGGAACTGGGCGGCGCGATGACCCACGCCAGCAAGTCGGGCGTCGCGTCCTTCGCGAGCCAGGACGAGGAGGAGTGCCTCGCGATGGTGCGGCACCTGCTCTCGTACCTGCCCTCGAACAACCTCGAGGACCCGCCCTCGTACGCGGTCGTCGACGACCCCGAGCGCCACGACGAGGGCCTGACGCACCTCATCCCGGACTCGGCCAAGGAGCCGTACGACATGCACGAGGTGATCCGCCGCGTGGTCGACGACGGCGACTTCTTCGAGGTCTTCCCGTTCTGGGCGATGAACATCGTGACAGGGCTCGCGCGCCTGGACGGGCACACGATCGGGATCGTCGCGAACCAGCCGAAGGTGCTCGCCGGGACGCTCGACATCGACTCGGCCGAGAAGGCCTCGCGGTTCGTCCGGTTCTGCGACGCGTTCAACATCCCGCTCCTCACGTTCGTCGACGTGCCGGGGTTCCTCCCGGGCAAGGAACAGGAGTTCCACGGCATCATCCGCCACGGCGCGAAGCTCCTGTACGCGTACGCGGAGGCCACGGTCCCGCGGATGACGGTGATCACGCGCAAGGCGTACGGCGGCGCGTACCTCGTCATGAACTCCAAGCACCTGCGGGCCGACGTCTCGTTCGCCTGGCCGTCCGCCGAGATCGCGGTGATGGGACCCGACGGAGCCGTGAACGTGGTCTTCAAGAAGGAGATCGAGAAGGCCGAGGACCCGGCCGCCCGCCGTGGTGAGCTCATCGGCGAGTACCAGCGCAAGTTCGCGAACCCGTACGTGGCGGCCGAGCGCGGCTTCGTGGACGACGTGATCGAGCCCTCGGAGACGCGCCCGCGCCTCGTGAAGGCGATGCGGATGCTCGCCACCAAGCGCGAGTCGGTCCCCGCTCGCAAGCACGGCAACATGCCGCTGTAGAACGGAGCCGCATGGACGAGGAACGCCGGTTCGAGCTGCCCGAGGGCCTCACGCCCGAGGAGGAGCGCGCGGTCATCACCGCGCTCGAGCGCTACTTCGTGCAGGAGAACCCGCACCCGAACCC
>JBLNAW010000226.1:0-4341 GCA_050259555.1 Solirubrobacterales bacterium | reverse complement strand
CAGGCCGTTCGTGGAGATCTCGAGGTGCAGCGCGAGCCCGCGCTCGGCGGCGGCTCGGCGCGCGTGGCCGACGACGAACGCGACCACGTCCGGTGCGTGGAGCGGCTCACCGCCGAAGAAGTGGATCTCGGCGCGCGTCGCTCCGGCCCGTCCGATCAGCTCGAGGTAGGCGTCGACGGCGGCTCGAGCCGTGTCGAGGGTCATCGGCGGCGCCGGGGGGGCGTCGAGGAACGTGCAGTAGGCGCACGCCATCGAGCATCCACGCGTCGGCACGAGGCCGAGGAACAGGGGCTCGCGGACCGGGCCCACGCGAGGTGCGGGTGCCGTCCCGGGCGGCCTCCGCAGCGCCTCGGCCAGGCTCGCCGTCGCGCCGCGCGAGCCCCGCCCGTCCCGGCCGTCGCGGAGCTCCGCGACGGCGGGGAGATTCACGAGCGCCGTCACGCCGTGGAGCGGCGAGTACACGAGGTAGTCGCGGAGCACCGGCACGGCGTAGCAGGGTGTCGTCACCCCCTCGCCCACGGTGCGGCCTGCGCCCCGAGGTTCTCGTGGCAGGCCGTCGGAGCGCCGGGATGCCCGATCCTGCTGTTCGCGGGCGTGCACGGTCTCACTCCGAATGTACGCGCGCAGCCGGCCCCAGGCAGGGCCGTTCGGCCTCTCCGGTGGGGCTCCGCTGGACGGCGCCCGGTCGTGTGTGACGCCGCCGCGCACGCGGTAATCTCCACGCCGAGGGCATCACAAGGCTTCGTTCCGTGCGGTTCCCTCCCGGCGCCAGCCGGTTGCCCGACGGGCGGTACGTAGGCCCCGACGGCGAAGGAAGGAGGGGATCGCATGGCAACAGGCACCGTCAAGTGGTTCAGCGCCGAGAAGGGTTACGGCTTCATCACTCCCGACGACGGAAGCGCGGACGTGTTCGTTCACTTCAGCGCGATCGCTGGTGAGGGCTACCGGAACCTGGACGAGGGGCAGAAGGTGAGCTACGAGGTCACGCAGGGCCAGAAGGGCCCGCAGGCCGCGGAGGTTCGCGCCGTCTGAACCACCTGGACCACTGGATCCATCGCGAAGGGGAGGCCTCGAGCCTCCCCTTCGTCGTTCCCGACGTTGGGTGCTTCAGGCGTCGTCGGCGGCCGGTTCGGCGAACGTCGGCGGCTCGGAGCCGTCCGGCAGCAGGCCGAGTGCCGCGGGGTCGGATGCTTCGATCGGCGTGCCGGGCTCGATGAGTCCGGCGTCCCGGTCGGCCTGACGTTTCGCGCGCGCCAGACGGCGGTCTTCACGGGCAACGGCCTTCTTCGCCTTCGCGTCCCTGCGCTGTCGCTTCCCGACGCTGTCAGGCATCGTTCACCCCCGTGTCAACGACCGGCCGAGCGCCGTCCGATGAACCGAGCGTACTACCTGGCGCCGGCCCAGGGATCGAAGTCGACCTCGAGCGGCTCTTGCGGCGGGCGCTCGGGCTCGGGCACGCTACGCAGGTTGAGCCGGATGCGCGTCCACGTCGTCGAGCGTCCTCGCATCGAGTCCACCAACACGTCGGCCGGCGCGAGGTACGACCAGACGTCGGGGTGCCGCGCCCGCCATCGCTCGAGTCCGGCCATCGCCTCGTCCTTCGTCGCGGCGCGCGCGATCTCGATGAGCGGCATGCTCGAGAGCCGGCGCCCGGTCGGCCCGACCGTCTTGCCCGGCGCGGGCGGCGGGACCGAGCCGGCGGCCCTCCTTCGCTTGGATGGCTGCACGCGGGGCGGCTCGCCCGCCTGCTTCTCGAAGTGCGGCGGCCACGGCGCGTCGCCGAACCCGGCGGCCTCGTGCTCGGCGGCGAGCGCGAGGAGCGGCTCGATCGACCCGGGCGCGTCGTCGATGGCGGCGTGGGGGTCGCCGATCGCGGCGAAGCGCTCGGGCACGGTCTCGAGCGTGAAGGCCTCGGCCTCGACCGCGGCGACCTCGGCCCACGTGAGCGGCGCCGAGACGCGGGCATCGGGCGTCGGCCGGACCGAGTACGCGGAGGCCACCGTCCTGTCCTTCGCGTTCTGGTTGTAGTCGAGGAACACGCCGTGACGCTCCTCCTTCCACCAGCGACTCGTCGCGAGATCCGGTGCGCGCCGTTCGACGTCGCGCGCGAGCGCGAGCGCCGCTCGCCGGACCTCGGGGAAGGTCCATCGGCGCTCGATCCGCACGTTCACGTGGATCCCACGCGAGCCCGAGGTCTTCGGCCACCCGATCAGCCCGTGGTCCTCGAGCGACTCCTTCACGACGAGCGCCACCTCGCGGATCTGCGACCACGGCACGCCCGGCACCGGGTCCAGGTCGATCCGCAGCTCGTCCGGATGCTCGAGATCGTCGGCCAGCACCGGGTGCGGGTTCAGGTCGATGCAGCCGAGGTTCACGACCCACGCGAGCTGCGCCGCGTCACGGACGACGACCTCGTGCGCCGCGCGTCCCGAGGGGAAGTGGAGCTCGACGGTCTCGACCCACTCGGGATGGGTCTTCGGCGCGCGCTTCTGGAAGAAGAAGTCACCCTCGGCGCCGTCGGGGTACCGCTTCATCGCCATCGGGCGCCCGCCCGCTCCGCGGAGCGCGCCGTCGGCGACCGCGAGGTAGTAGCGCACGAGGTCGAGCTTGGTGCGCCCGCTGCGCGGGAAGAACACCTTGTCGGGATTCGTCACGACGACCTCGCGGCCGGCGACCTCGAGAACGTGGGGCTTCGACGGCATGGGGTCAACCTTAGGCCGCCGGGCGCGAACCCCGCTCAGCCGCGCGCGCGACCGAGCTGATCGAACCGGCAGTCGCGCGGGTCTTTGTCGGTCCGCCACCGGACGAACCCGGTCGCGTGCCGGAACCGGTCGCCCTGGAGGTAGTCGTACGTCACCTCGACGACCAGGACGGGCTCGAGCGGGACGAACTCGGCCTCGCGGCCACGCGACCAGCGGCTCTGCCCGCCGGCCATCCTCGCCGGGTCGACGCCCTCGAGGTCGCCGAGCGCCGCCTCGAGCGCGGCTTCCATCGTGGTCTCGAGCGGGCGTACGCGCTCGAGGATCTCGCGCCGCTCGGCCGCCCGGAACGCGGAGGTGTGACCGATGAAGTGCATCCGCCCCCCGTCGTCGTACACGCCGAGCAGCAGCGAGCCTATCCCGTCGCCGGTCTTCGACAGGCGGTACCCGACGACGACGCAGTCGGCCGTCCGCCGGTGCTTCACCTTCACCATCTCGCGCTTGCCGGGGACGTAGCGCTGGTCGGCCCGCTTCGCGATCACGCCGTCGAGGCCGATCCGCTCGAACGCGTCGAACCACACGGCCGCGAGGTCGGCGTCGTCGGTCCGCGGCGTGAGCAGGATCACCGTCTCGCCGACGGGCAGGTGCTCGCTCGCCTCCGTGCCGAGGAGCGTTTCGAGACGCGCGCGACGTTCGTCGAACGGCTCCTCGCGCAGGTCGGCGCCGTCCTGCGCGAGGAGGTCGAAGGCGACGTAGGACGCGGGGATCTCGGCCGCGAGCTTGCGGATCCGCGACTCGGCGGGGTGCAGGCGGAGTTGGAGCCGGTCGAACTCGAGCCCCTCGGGTCCCGCCAGGATGATCTCGCCGTCGACGACGCAGTCCGGCGGGAACGCCGACGCGAGGGCGGGCACGAGCTCGGGGAAGAATCGCTCGAGCCCGCGGCCGTCGCGGCTCTGGATCCGCACGCCGTCGCCGTCGCGGAACACGAGCGCGCGGAAGCCGTCCCACTTCGGCTCGTAGCGCCAGCCGTCGCCGCGCGGCATCTCGTGCTCGAGCTTCGCGAGCATCGGTGCGACCGGCGGTCCGAACGGCAGCGTCATCGCCCGTGCCGAAGGACGTGTCCGGCCACCGCGCCGGTCGGCTCGCCCTCGGCGACCGCGACCTCCCCGTTCACGAGCACCCAGTCGATGCCCTCGGGCGGCCGGTGGGGGTAGTTGTCGGTGATCGGGTGGTGGGGGAACAGGTTCGTCGCCCGGTCGCGCACCCTCGGCAGGTCGAACACCACGACGTCGGCGGCGGCTCCCGGCGCGAGCGTCCCACGGTCCGTGAGCCCGATCCGCGAGGCCGGCAGCGAGGTCATCTTCCGGACGGCCTCCTCGACCGAGAGGAGGCCGTCGCGGACGACGAAGCGCTCGAGCATGCCGGGGAACTCGCCGTAGGAGCACGGCATGTACGGCGGCGCGTCGGTCTGCTGCACGCCCTTCGGCAGGACGTGACCGTCGGAGCAGAACGCGACCATCTGGTGCGCGGCGACCGAGCGCAGCACGTCGGGATCGATGTAGTCGAAGTCCGCCTGACCCGTGCCCCCGCTCTCGACGACGAGGTCGAGGTACGCCGTCCACCCGTCGACCCCGCGCGCGCT
>JBLNAW010000225.1:0-4947 GCA_050259555.1 Solirubrobacterales bacterium | reverse complement strand
GTCACGGGGATGTCCGGCACCGGGAAGTCGACCGTGCTCGGCGAGCTTGCCCGGGAGGGCTATCGCGTCGTCGACACGGACGAGGACGACTGGTCGGAGGAAGTGCCGCTCGCCGACGGGTCCGGGTTCGAGCAGCTCTGGCGCGAGGACTTGATGGATGCGCTCCTCGCAGAGGACGGCGACGGTCCGCTGTTCGTGTCCGGGTGCGCGACGAACCAAAGCAGCTTCTACGACCGGTTCGAAGCCGTCGTCCTGCTGAGCGTGCCCACGGCGGTCCTGCTCGAGCGCATCGCGGCGCGCACGAACAATCCCTTCGGCAAGGATCCGGCTGAGCGGGATCGCATCCTCGAGGATCTCGCCACGGTCGAGCCTGGGCTCCGCCGTTCGGCGACGGTCGAGATCTCGACCGACCGGCCGTTGTCGGATGTCGTCGAGATCGTCGAGGCACTCGCAGGACCATGGTCGTGACCTGCGATCCGCCGGCGCCGACGGGGTTCAGACGTCGCTCGGCTTCCGCCAGACCGAGACGTGCATGCGGCTCTCGCTGGTGAACGCCTCCCTATTCCACCCACCCCAGCGCGCACGCAACTCCATCCCGGCGAGCTGCGCCATCAGGTCGAGCTCCGAGGGCCACACGTATCGGAAGGGGATCGAGAGGCGCTCGAGATTCCCGTCCACCATCTCGAGGTGGTGCGACGTGAGGCCTTGTATCGCGACCTCGTACTCGTCGAAGCCCCACCTCGTCTCGCTCGCATGGAAGACCTGGAAGGTCTCACCGGGAGGGAGTCGCCGGAGCTCGGGCACGCCGACCTCGACGACGAAGAGCCCGCCGGGCTCGAGGTGCGACGCGACGTTGCGGAAGCACGCGACCTGCGCCGCCTGCGTCGTCAGGTTCATGATCGTGTTGAACACCAGGTACGCGAGCGAGAACGACCCATCGACCTTGGTCGTGGCGAAGTCTCCGATCGTCACGCCGATCGCCTCAGCGCCGGGTTTCGCACGGAGCCGAGCGGCCATCGCCTCGGAGAGCTCGATGCCAACCACCGGCACCCCCCGTGCCGCGAGCGGGAGCGCGATCCGACCCGTCCCGATCCCGAGCTCGAGCGCGCGCCCATCTCCGGCGAGCTCGCCGAGGAGATCCACGACCGGGCCGACGACGGCCGGATCGAACATCTCCGCTTCGGAGTCGTCGTACGACGCCGCGACCCGCTCGTCGAAGTAGCCATCGTCGTGATGCACGGCCCGAATCTACCGTTCCGGGCGTGAGAGGCGGTTACAGCACCCGTCGGAGCGGCGTCCGCGTGACGAGGGGCCAGGCGAGTGCGAACGAGCCTGCGATCCCGAGCGTCGCGACGAGGAGCGCCTTGACGTCGCCGGTCAGATCGACCGGGCGCAGCGCGATCGCGATCCCCACGAGCACCGGCCCCTGCAGCATGAAGGCCAGGTAGGAGCTTCGGGCCATCGCTCGTCGCAGCGGCCCCGAGCCGTTCAGCCGCCGCTGCGCGAACGCCAATACCCAGATCGGTGCCGAGACCGCGACCACGCCCTCGGTCATCGCGGAGAGGAAAGCGGTCACCCGCCATCCCCCGAAGAACGCGTCCTCCTCCAGGCCGAGCACCGCGGCGGTCGTGACGGCGGCGGCGGTGCAGAGGATCCCGACGATCGTCGCGATCCCGCAGCGTCGGGCCAGCGTGCCGGACACGGGTCGGAGCCATCCGTGCCGGGCGGCGATCACGCCGAGACCGAACAGCGCGATGTACTCGGGCCACCCCCATACGTGCAGGTTCAGGGGCTGGTTCGAATCCGCCGGCATGGCGATCCGCAGGACGAACGTCGAGACGCCCACCGCGAGGGAGAGCCATCCCAGGCTCCGCCAACGCAGCGGTTCGCCCGACGGTGCACGCGGCGGAACCCGTCGCCGCCACGCGACGAGGGCGAGCGAGTAGATGAGGAGCACGCCGACGAACCACATCGGGCCGTTGTCGAGCACGGGGTCGGTGTCGGTGAACGAGTCCCAGTAGCTCCGGTGCAGGAACGGACCGAAGATCGCGAACTCCGTCAGCGGCCACACGACCAGCGTGTAGATCGCGAACGGCACGCCGAGCCGCAGAAGCCGGTCGGTGACGAACCGGGACGGCCCCTTCCGCTCGAGCGAGTCTTGGGTGAACAGGCCGGAGATGAGGAAGAACAGGGCCATCAGGAAGAGGGCCCCGAGGCTCACGACCACGATCACGAACACGGTCTCGACGACGGGCGAAAGGGTCACCTCCTGGATGTCCTGGTAGGTCCAGGAGCCGAACTCCGAGTACCCCTGGATCGCGTGCGCCGCGATGATCCCCGCGATGAGCAGCGTCTTGACGTTGTCGAGGTACGCGAAGCGCTCGCGGCGGGCGGGAGGCGGGGCGCCGAGTCCGGTCGGGCCGACCTCGGCCGACGACGGAGCCGATCCCTCGATGCTCCTCGGCCGCGCCGAGGTGCCCCTCCCATCGACCGCGGTCATCTCCGCCCGAGCATCCGAGCGCGCGATCGGGAGGGACAGGGCCGAGCGCCCCCGCGCGGCCGGGACGCCTGGAAGGTCTACGCGGGAGCGGTCTCGGACGCGAGGAGCTCGTCGAGACGCTCGGTGATGGAGGGACGGCTCGCCCGCCGGTCGTTCGGCCGAGTGCTGCTAGGGTTGCCGGATGAGCGGTTCCATGCTGGACGACGCGTTCGGTCATCACGTGTGGGCGACGCTGCGGGTGCTCGACGTGTGCCTCGCGCTCGATCCGCAGCAGCTCGAGACCACCGTCCCCGGGACGTACGGCTCGATCCTCGAGACCCTGCGCCACCTCGTCGGCGCCGACTCGTCCTACCTGTTCACCTTGACGGGTGGACGCACGCCCGCGATCGATGAGGATCACATGGATCTGTCGGAGCTGCGAGCTGCGATGGACGCGAACGGTACCGGCTGGTCGGCGTTCCTGGGGAAGGACCCGGCCCCGGACACCGTGGTCGAGCGGCATCGGGACGACGGGTCCGAAACCCACGCCCCGGTCAGCATCCGGCTCGCGCAGGCTTTGCACCATGGGACCGATCACCGGAGCCAGATCTGTACCGCGCTCACGGCGCTCGACATGGAGCCGCCGCTGATCGACGTCTGGGACTTCGGCGCGCTCGACGGTCGTGTCGTCGAGATCCCGCCCACGTCCTGACGGCTCGCCGCGTACGCAGGAAGGAGCCCCACATGAGGAAGCTCGTCGTCACCGAGTTCCTGTCGCTCGACGGCGTCATGCAGGCGCCGGGGTCTCCCGAGGAGGACACCGAGGGCGGGTTCCGACAGGGTGGCTGGGCCGGGCCCTTCATCGACGAGGTGTTCGGCGCCGAGGCGGTCGCAGGCATGACCGAGACGGACGCGCAACTGTTCGGCAGGAAGACCTACGAGATCATGGCTGCCTACTGGCCGACCGCGCCCTCCGACGACCCTTATGCGAAGCATCTGAACTCGGTGCGGAAGTACGTCGCCTCACGGACGCTGGACCGCGTCGACTGGCACAACTCGACGCTGCTCGAGGGCGACGTCGCGACGGCGGTCGCCGAGCTGAAGGAGCAGCCCGGTGGGAACATCTCGGTGCTCGGGAGCGGGGATCTGGTCCAGACACTGATCGAGCACGACCTCGTGGACGAGTACTCCCTCGCGCTGTTCCCGATCGCGCTCGGCAGCGGCAAGCGCTTGTTCCGCGAGGCGGATCGAACGAGGACGCTGACGCTGCTCGACGCGAAGCCCACGACCACGGGCGGGTTGATCCTCAGGTACGCGCCCGCCCACTGAACGCGGGCGCACCGCTCAGCGCGTGCTCGGTGTGCGGCGGAGATAGCGGCCGCGCCCGATCCGGAGATCGTCGGCAGGCTCGCCGCCTCGAGCCACGGCGGTTCCTCGCGAGATCGTGACGGCCGGCCACCCGGTCACGGTCGTCGAGGCGTACGGACTGTGGTCGGTCCGCATGTGCAGCGAGGCCGTGTCGAGCCGTCGCGTCGCCGCCGGATCGAACACCACGACGTCGGCGTCCATCCCGGGCTCGAGCCGACCCTTGCGGTCGCCGAGCCCGAAGAGCCGCGCCGGCGAGGTCGCCACGACGTCGACCCACCGCTCGAGCGAGAGGCGACCCTCGACCACGCCCTGGTAGGCGAGCGACAGTCGCGTCTCGACCCCGGGGAGCCCGCCGGGGATCTGCGTGAAGTCGGTCCAGCCGTCGCCGGTGGTCCCTCGGCGCCGGTCGACCGTCGTGAACGGGCAGTGATCGGTCGAGACCGCGTCGACGTCTCCTACGCCGAGGGCGTCCCACAGCGCCTCGCGGTCGGTGTCCATGCGGACGGGCGGCGTGCACAGGAAGTCTTGCGCGATCTCGGGCGACGCTCGGAGCACGCCGTCGGTGAGGAACAGGTACTGGGGGCAGGTCTCGGCGAGGACGCGCGCTCCGCGCTCGCGCGCGGTCCGCACGGCGGCGAGGCCCTCGGCGCTCGAGAGGTGGACGACGTACAGGGCGGCGCCGGCCTCGAGCGCGAGCTCGGCGGCGGTGCGGATCGCCGCGGCCTCGATCGCCGGCGGTCTCGCCTCGACGATCCCGCTCGGGCCCGTCTCACCCCGTGCGAGCACGGCTCGCGTGCGCCGTACGGCCTCCAGACCGTCCTCGGCGTGGACGCACACGAGGACGCCGGCCTCGCGTCCGGCCGCGAGCGCTCGCCGCAGGGTGGGCGCGTCGACCATGAGGCGCTCGGGGTACGCGAGGTAGAGCTTGACGCTCGTCACGCCCTCGGCGGCGAACCCGCGGAAGCGCTCGACCGCGTCTCGGTGGTCCTCGGGGACCGCGGTCACGGTGAGGTGGAAGCCGTAGTCGATCGCGGCACGACCCTCGGCCTTCCCGTGCCAGGTGCGGAGGGCCTCCTCGGGGGACTCGCGGCCGGCGCCGG
>JBLNAW010000224.1:0-7155 GCA_050259555.1 Solirubrobacterales bacterium | reverse complement strand
CGTGGCCTCGGGGCAGGCCGACACCCTTTCGGAGCTGAGGTCCCTTGACTCACCCAAGCACCACCTCAAGGGACCGGGAGATCAGCTCCTGATCTTCGCCGACATCATCGGGATCGGGGCTCCGATCCACCAGGCGGTGAGCATCGGGGACCTCGCGGCGCTCGCCGGGATCTCCTGGTTCGTGATCGGGGCCATGCGACGGCGTCCGCAGGTGTCCACGGCCCCCGGGACCGAGCAGACGATGGGGTTCGTGCAGACGCACCCGGTGGCCACCGAGGACCCGATGCGGGCGCCGATGCATGCGGCGCAGGCCACGTGATGGAACGCGAGACCGCCGAAGCGCAGCCCCATCCGGAACCGGACAACTGGCGATCCAACCTGTTCCAGCTCCTCGTGATCGTTCCGCTGCTCGGCTACCTCGCGTTCACGCTCCCGGACCACCGCGACGAGTTGCTCCAGTCGTCGGTGCTCTTGTTCATCCTCACGGTCGCCGTCGTGGACCTCATCCCGGTGCCGGCGTGGGGCGGGATGCAGCTCTCGCTCAGCTTCCCGATCCTGCTCGGCGTCGCGATCGTGTACCCGCCGCAGGTGGCGGCCGTCATCGCCTTCTTCGGTTCCTTCGACCCCCGCGAGCTCCGGCTGCGGATGCCGCCGCTCCGAGCGGTCTTCAACCGATCGCAGATGGCGGCCTCGACCCTCGTCGGGAGCGCGCTGTTCCATCTCGTCGGTGAGGCGGAGGGGCCGGTCGGTCGGTTGGTCCTCGGCGTGGTGCTCGCGGCGATCGCGGCCTACGCGATCAACGCCCTCAGCGTCGCGATCCACCAGGCCTTGCTCCGCGGGATCGGCGTCGGGCAGGTCCTCGGCAAGATGCACGGAGCCGCACCGTACGAGTTCCTGTTCTCGTACATCGGGCTCGGGCTGTTCGGCGCGGTGATCGCGCGCTTCTTCGTAACGGAGGGCTTCTGGTCGGTCGTCGTGTTCCTCGGTCCGCTCGTGTTCGCTCGGCAGATGTACTTCCGGAGCCGGGGGCTCGCGGACCGGCTCGCCGAGCAGAACACGATCCTCGCCGAGCAGGCGGAGCGACTCGCGTTCCTCCTGGAGAAGGAGCACCACACGGTCGACGAGCTCCGCGCCCTCAACCGCATGAAGGGGGAGTTCGTGGCGGTCGTCTCGCACGAGCTCCGGACGCCCGTGACGGCGCTCATCGGGTATGCGAAGACGCTCCGACAGCCGGAGTTCGCGAACGACGTCGTCATGCGCGAGGAGTTCCTCGAGCGCATGGAGCGTCAGAGCGACCGGCTCCTGCGCCTCGTCGAGAACCTCCTCACCGCCTCGAGGATCGAGAGCCAGCAGCTCCCGCTCGCGCTCGGGCGGGTGCTGTTCGAGGACCTCGTCCGCGAGGTCATCGAGAGCCTCGCCACAGAGGCGAACCGCATCCACGTCCAGCTCCCCGATGACCTTCCGGTGCTCACGACCGATCGCCAGCTCCTGTCGCGGGTACTCCAGAACCTCGTGGACAACGCGCTCAAGTACTCGCCTGACGGCTCTCCCTGCGAGCTCGAGGCGGCCGCGAACGAGGGCGGGATCGTGTTCTGGGTCCAGGACTACGGGATCGGGATCCCCGAGGACGAGCTGCCTCGGATCTTCGAGCGCTTCTACCAGGTGGACCAGTCGAGCACCCGGACGTTCCGCGGCGCGGGACTCGGGCTCTCGCTCGTGCAGGATCTGCTCCGGCACCTGGGCGGGACGATCCAGGTGCACAGCGTCCAGGGCGAAGGGAGCAGGTTCACGGTCGTGCTGCCGATCCGGCACCCGAGCCTCGACCAGCCGACGCCGACGGTCGTGCCCAACGAGCTCACGGCGGAGGCCTGAGCCCGAGACTCAGCCGGCCGAGCGCTCCTCGGCCAGCTTGCGCAGGTTCGCGACGTGCTCGAGCGATCCGCGACCGTGCTCGCACGCGGCGGGATCCTCGCAGGGCGGGTTCCCCTCCATCGTGAAGAAGTTGAACCGGCACTCGGGGCAGAAGACGTCGAGCTCCTCCGGCAGGTAGGGACACTCTCCCCAGGAGCACGAGCGAACGCCGTCCCCCGTGAAGATGTCGAACCCGCAGCCGGGGCACTGGGTGAACCCTTCCCACTTCGCCATCTCGTACCTCCAGCGACAAGTGGTACGCCCGCCACGAGCTCCGACGGAGGGTCGAACGGCCCGGCGGCGGTGCCCCGTTCGACCCGGGCTGTGTGGTTACCGGCCGGACCGACGCTTCGAGGGTGGGCGCGGGCGATGCCCCGAGCCCGGGATCGCCGCAACGGGCTCGCCCTCGGCGAGGCGCCGGTCGACGGCCGCGACCTCGGCGAGCGAGGTCTGCTGGAGCGTCGAGCGGATCGCTTCGGAGGCCTTCACCCACGTGGGGTGCAGCGCGCACACGTCGTCCCAGTGGCACGGCCCACCCCGCATCGGGCAACGGCGCGAGCTCAGGTACCCCTCGGCCGCCTCGATGACCTCGAGCACCGAGATCGAGGACGGCTCGCGCGTGAGTCGGTAGCCGCCCACGCGCCCGGCCTTCGCCTCGGCGATCCCCGCCTTCGCCAGCACGCCGAGGAGCTGTGGGGTGTAGGAGCGCGGGAGCTCCATCGCGTCGGCGACCTCGCGGATCTTCGCGTACCGACCGCTCCCGTCCCAGGTGCGAGCCAGGTGGATCGCGCCTCGGACGACGTAGTCGCCTCGGCTGGACAGGGTCAGGTCCACCGACGAATCATACTCGACGTTGAGCTTGCGATATCACGTTGAGTTCATCACTCTACGTTCTGATCCATGTCGACCCCGCGGATTGGCGGGCCGGCCTCCACTCCTCGGCCGACCCGCCGCCGCGAACACCTCGGCTTGACGCCCCCACCCGGCCTCCCCGAGCATCGCGCCACGATGTCCACGACCGGGAGGAAGCTGCCGGCGCCCGCGGTCTACCTGTGGACCGAGGCCGTGAGCGGGTTCCTGTTCACGCTCATGGGCACCGTCTTCTCGGTCTACTTCATCGTCCGGGCGGGCCTCGGACCGTTCCGGCTGCTCATCCTCGGCACCGTGCTCGAGGGCACGATCCTGCTGTTCGAGGTCCCGACCGGCGTCGTCGCCGACGTCGTGAGCCGGCGGCTGTCGATCCAGATCGGGTTCGCGGTGACCGGGATCGGCTACGTGGTGACGGGCTCGGTCGCGAGCTTCCCGTGGCTGGTCGTGGGACAGGCGCTCTGGGGCCTCGGTTACACGTTCACGAGCGGCGCGCAGGAAGCCTGGATCACCGATGAGGTGGGCGAGGAGGCCGCCGCCAAGCTGTACGTGCGAGGGGCCCAGCGATGGCAGGCCGGCGCGCTGCTCGGGATCCCCGCGGCGGTCGGGCTCGGCGCGATCGCGCTCGGACTGCCGTTCGTCGCGAGCGGGATCGGCTTCGGCCTGCTCGCCTTGTTCCTGGTCGTCCGGATGCCCGAGGAGCACTTCCACCGCGCGGCCCGCGGCGAGGGCGCGAAGCTCCGCGAGACGTTCACCGGAGGCGCTCGAGCCGTGCGGGCCAGCCACGTCCTCCTCCTGGTATTCGCCGTCGCGCTCCTGCACGGCGCCGCCACCGAGGGGTTCGACCGGCTCTCGACACTCCACCTGCTGAAGGGCACCTCGTTCCCCGAGGTCGGCCGGCTCGGGCTGGTGGTGTGGTTCGGCGCGATCGAGGCCGTCGGGCTCCTGCTCTCGCTCGTCGGGGCCGAGGTCCTCAAGCGCCGCGCGGACCTCGCCGACCGCGCCGAGGCCACCAAGGTGCTCGCCGCGTTCGATGTCCTGCTCGTCGCGGCCGTCGTGGCGTTCGGACTCCAGCACGGGTTCTGGCTCGCGCTCATGGCCTTCTGGGCCGTGGCCCTGCTGCGCGAGATCCGCGGGCCCGTCTTCACCGCCTGGCTCAACCGCGGGCTCGAGCCCTCGACGCGGGCGACCGTGAACTCGATGGCGGGGCAGATGGACGCGATCGGCCAGATCGCCGGTGGGCCGCTGATCGGGTGGTCGGCAGTCGCGTGGGGCGTGCCGGCTGCGATCGTGATCGCCGGGATCCTGCGAGCGCCGGTGCTCGGGCTGTACCTTCGGGTGCTCCGTCGTCCCCTACCGCCTCCGGTTCCGCTGGAGGTCGGTACCCCGCCCGTGACCGGGATGCCGAACCCGGAGTAGCTCAGCGCTCGCTCGGGACCGGCCGATACCTCCGGCATGGGGGATGAGCGGGTCCGTCCGTGGCACTACCTCGCGGTCGTCGCATTCACGGTCGTATGCGGATGGTTCGTGCTCCGGCTCCACGAGCGGCCGCCCGGCCTCACGTACATGGACATCGCCGTCCACGAGATCGGTCACGTCCTGTTCCGGCCGTTCGGCGAGCTGACGATGCTGGTGATGGGCTCGGGGACCCAGATCGCGTTCCCGCTGCTCCTCGCCGTCTTCTTCCTCGCGTTCCGACGGGACCTGCTCACCGGCTCGGTCCTCCTCGCGTGGACGGGCGAGGCCCTCGGCGACGCGGCCACCTACGTCGCCGACGCGCCGAGGGGCGAACTGTCGCTCCTCGGCGGTGCTGGCGAGGGAGATTGGACCCGGATCCTCGGCCCCGAGCACCTGTCGCGGATGCAGTTGGCCGATGCGTACGCGCGGAACCTACGCGTCGTCGCCGTCCTGTTGATGCTCACGGCGATCGGACTCGCGCTCCACGGCTGGTGGCGGAGCACGCGGACGGCGGACCGGCGGGTCCGCGCGGTGCCCGCCACGGCCGGGCCTCCGGTTTCGGGCGAGGAGATGTGGCGCTGAGCTCACCACCGCAACGCGATGCGACGAGCTCGGATCGGTGGGCGAGGGGGGATTTGAACCCCCATGAGGTTGCCCTCACAGGAACCTGAATCCTGCGCGTCTGCCATGTTCCGCCACTCGCCCGCGCGCACGAATGGTAGCAGTGGACCCTCGCGCGACGTCCCCCGGCAGGGCGGCACCGCCTGAGCCCGGGTCGGGACCGGCGCCGGGGTACGATAGCCCGCACGGGCGCCCTGCCCGACCACACGCCACCGTGCCGATCCTCCGCGAATTCGAACGCAGACTCGGGAACCTGGTCGAGGGGTTCTTCGCGAGCACGTTCCGCTCGGGCCTGCAGCCCGTGGAGCTCGCGAAGCGCGTGATGCGTGAGATGGACGCCGGCAAGACCGTCGGGGTGCGCGACGTGTGGGCGCCGAACCACTTCGCGTTCTCGCTGTCCGAGGAGGACGGGGGACGCTTCGAGCAGGCCGAGCAGGCGATCGTCGCGGAGCTCCAGCGGGTCGTGCGCGAGACCGCGCTCGAGCGCGGCTGGGGCCTCGTCGGACCCCCCGCGGTCGAGCTCGAGATCGACCCCGAACTCGCGAGGGGGAGGTTCCGATGCGAGGCGACCTTCGTCGAGGGTCCCGGCGAGATGCCCCCGGCCGTGCCCGCGGCCGGTGACGCCGGGCTCGTCCACCTCGACGGGGACCGGGTGGTCGACACCTACCGCCTGCGCTCGGCCACGACGATCGGACGGCTTCCCGAGTGCGAGGTCGTGCTGACCGACCCCGGCGCGTCGCGCAAGCACGCGCAGATCGTCCGTCGCGACGACGGGTACGCGGTGAGCGACCTCGGCTCGACGAACGGGACCCTCGTGAACGGTGAGCCCGTTCGCGAGCGGCTGCTCGTCGACGGGGACCGCATCACGATCGGGAGCACGGTGCTCGAGTTCCGGAGGGGCTGACGTGTCCCCATTCGTGCTCTCCGTCCTGAAGTACTCGCTCCTCGCGCTGCTCTACTTCTTCATCTACCGGGCGGTCCGCTCGGTCGCGGTGGACCTGTCCGGACGCCGCGCGGCGCCGGACGCGAAGCCTGCGGCCAAGCCACCCAAGGCGAAGGCGCCACGCTCGGGACGGGCGCCCTCGACGCTGGTCGTGCATGCCCCCGAGGCTCGCAAGCCACGCTCCTACAAGCTCTCCGGTGGACTCGAGATCGGGCGCGCCGAGGCGTGCACCGTGCGCCTGGACGACACGTACGCGAGCCAACACCACGCGAAGCTCTCGGCGCGCGACGGCGGGTGGTACCTGGAGGACCTCGGCTCGACGAACGGCACGTTCCTCAACGATCACCGCGTGGCGGCGCCGATCGAGGTGCACGCCGGTGACGTCGTGAAGATCGGCAAGACGGTGCTGGAGCTCAGCCGATGAGGGCGGTCTTCGCCGTCGAGACCGACATCGGCCACGTCCGCGAGGGCAACGAGGACACGTACCTCGTCATGGATCCGCTCTTCGTCGTGGCCGACGGCATGGGCGGCCATCGCGGGGGCGAGGTCGCATCGCGCTTGGCGGTCGAGACGATGGAGCACCTGTTCGAACGCGGCGAGGGCACCCTCGCGGAGCTGGTGCAGGAGGCGAACCGCGCCGTCTTCGAGCGCTCGATGCTCGACCGTGCGGTCGCCGGCATGGGCACCACCCTCACGGCCGCCCTCGTCGAGGGCGACACGATCCACCTCGCCCACGTCGGCGACTCCCGCGCCTACCTGCTGCGCGACGGCACGCTCCGTCAGATCACCGACGACCACACCCTCGTCCATCGCATGGTCCAAGACGGCGAACTCACCCCCGCCCAGGCCCGAACCCACCCCCACCGAAGCATCCTCACCCGCTCCATCGGCGTCGACATGCTCGTCGAGGTCGACGACCTCACCTTCCCGATCCACGTCGGCGACCGCCTCCTCCTGTGCAGCGACGGCCTCACCGACATGCTCGACGACCCCCAGATCGAACGCATCCTCCAGGAGGCCCCCACCCCCGGAACCGCCGTCCAACGCCTGGTCCACGAAGCCAACCAAGCCGGCGGCGTCGACAACATCACCGCATTGCTCATCCAGATCGAGGAAGGCGACCCCCCCGCAACGACAAGGGTGCGAGAAGCGCGCGTCGGCCCGAACGCGGAACCGGCCCGGGGGACGGTGACCACGGACACGGAGGGTGGGGGAGGTCCTCCGGAGCCGACCGGGTCGGCGGAGGAGGAGCCTCCCCCATCACCCCCGCGACCTCTAGCCCGCGCACGCCGCCCGCTGACATGGGCGGCGATCACCCTCGCGATCATCGTCGTCGCCTTCGTCGGCCTCCGCGT
>JBLNAW010000223.1:0-4074 GCA_050259555.1 Solirubrobacterales bacterium | reverse complement strand
GCGTAATCGGTGTGCGGCAGCGAGACCTCGCCGACGCCCGCGCCGAGATCCGCGAGTCGGTCGATCGCCGCCTGCACGCTCGCCCGAACGCCGGGCTGCACCCCCTCGCCGAACGCCTCGCGCACGACGCCGACCCGCAGGCGCGAGACGTCGCCCGTGAGGGCGGCGGTGTAGTCGCGCGCGGGCTCGTCGAGGCTCGTCGCGTCCATCGGGTCCACGCCGCCGAGCGCCGAGAGCAGGGTCGCGGCATCGCGCACGCTGCGTGTGAACGTCCCCACCGTGTCGAGCGACGAGGCGAACGCGATGAGTCCGTACCGGCTGATGAGTCCGTAGGTCGGCTTCAGTCCGACGACCCCGCAGAGCGACGCCGGCTGCCGCACCGACCCGCCCGTGTCCGTCCCGAGCGCCCACACGGCCTCCCCGGCCGCGACCGACGCGGCCGAGCCGCCACTGGAGCCGCCCGGCACGGTGTCGAGGTCCCAGGGGTTGTGGACCGGTCCGTACGCCGAGTTCTCGTTCGAGGAGCCCATCGCGAACTCGTCGCAGTTCGTCTTGCCGAGGAGGACCGTGCCGGCCTCGGCCAGCCGAGCCCACGCCGTCGAGTCGTACGGCGGCACGTAGTTCCCGAGGATCTTCGAGCCGCACGTCGTGCGGATGCCCTTCGTCGTGAGCACGTCCTTGAGCGCGACCGGGATGCCGGTCGTCGGCGTCGCGGCGCCCGAGGCGATCCGCTCGTCGGCCCGGGTCGCCTGCTCGCGCGCGAGGTCGGCCGTCCGCGTGAGGAACGCGGCGACGCGGTCGTCGACGGCGTCGGCCCGCGCGAGACAGGACCCGACGATCTCGGCGCTCGAGGTCTCGCCCGCACGGAGGCGCTCGGCGAGCTCGGTCGCGGTGAGGTCGCAGAGCTCGCTCACTCGACCTCCACGATGCGGGGGACGAGGAACCGGTCGTCGACCGCGGCGGGCGCGTTCGAGAGCGCCTCGGCGGCCGAGAGCGAGGGCTTGGGCTCGTCGGGCCGAAGGACGTTCGCCCGCGGGATCGCCTGCGCGGTCGGAGGCACGTCCGCCGCGGCCACCTCGCCGACCTTCGCCGCGTGCTCGAGGATGAGCCCGAGCTGCGCCTTCAGTCGCTCCTTCTCCTCGTCGGTGAGGTCCAGGCGCGCGAGCCGCGCGACGTGCTCGATGTCGATCTCGACCGGCATGGCGGTCAGTCTAGAGGAGGTCGGCCGCCTGCTCCGGCGTGAGCTCGATGAGGCGCTGGTCCGCGAGGCGCTGGAGGAGCTCGGCCCAGCCGGGATCCGCGGGCAGCGCGACGGCGAGCGCGCTCCGAGCCTCCTCCACCCGGCCGTGCGCGGCGAGCGAGATCGCGGCCCAGAAGGCGATCTCGGGGTTGTCGGGGACGGCGGCCATCGCGACCTGGCGCTCGGCGAACGAGCCGTCGACGTCTCCGGCGAGCTCCATCTCCTCGGCCGTCTCGAGCCGGTCGTACGCGCGCTGGAGCGTGAGCAGGCGCCGGAGCTCGGGCAGCGGCGCCGGGTGATCGTCGATCCGCAGGTCGACGAGCACGTCTTCCCAAGGTCGTTCGCTCGCCTCGGCGCGGACGACGAGGATCCGGGCGGCCTGCCGGCCCCGGATGTCGCCGCCCTCGGCTTCGGCGGCCTCGAGCGCGCCGAGGAGCCGCTCGGCCAGGTCGCCGCTCGAGCCGGCGAACGTCTCGTGCATCGCGTCCCACACCGTGTCGCGCCGCATCATGTTCGCCTGGCACGAGAACCCCTCGCCGAGGCGGTGGCCGGCGTCGCGGATGCAGCTCGAGCCGGTGTGCGCCGCGACCCGCCCTCGCACGTCGACCATCGCGACCTGCCGGTGCTCGCGATCGGGGTCGGCGGCGAGCCGAGCCTCGAGCGCCTCGGGCGCCGAGGCACCGCCAGCCATGAGCTCGAGGCCGAGCGGTCCATGGTCGACGAGCACCGTCGCCTGCGTCGCGACCGCGCCGACCCCGGCCCGCGCCCAGCAGACGAGCCCCGCCGCGAACCAGTGGGACTGGACCGCGACGCCGAGGTCCCCGGTCTCCGGGTCGCGCGCGACGATCGAGTACGTCACGGCGCCATCCCGAAGTGCCTCGGGCGCTCGACGTGCGCCGCCATCGCGGCGGCCCGGACGGTGTTGTGCAGCAGCCAGATGTCGGTGATCGGGCCGACGCCGCCGGGCACCGGGCTGATCGCCTCGGCCCGCGCCGCGACGCTCTCGAAGTCGAGGTCGCCGACCAGGTGCACGGCGCCCGTCGCGTCGTCGCGCACCGGGTTGATGCCGACGTCGATCGCGATCACGCCTTCACGGACCATGTCACCGGTCACGATACCGGGGACGCCCACCGCCACGATCACGATGTCCGCGAGCCGGGTGAAGTCGGGCAACCGGCCCGCCTGGTCGGTGTAGTGGTGCGCCGAGATGACCGTCGCGTTGCGCTGGAGCCCGAGCCACACGGCCGGCTTCCCCACGTTGTTCGAGCGGCCGACGAGCACGAGGTTGACCCCGTCGTACGCGGTCGCGGGGTCCCGGCCCGTCGAGCGCATGTAGGCATCGAGCATGTGGAAGCACGCGGCCGGGGTCGAGGGGATGAACCGCGGCTGCCCCTGCGCCAACAGCCCCGCGTTCACCGGCGTCACGGCCTCGATGTCCTTGGCGGGGTCGAGCAGCCGATACAGGTCGACCTCGGGCACCTGCGGCGGGAGCGGGCGCAGGACGAGGATGCCGGTGATGCGCGGGTCGGCGTTCAGCTTGCCGAGCGTCGCGAGGGCGTCCGCGAGCTCCACGTCGCCGGGGAGCTGCTCGGCGACGTACAGGCAGTCGAGCTCGGCCGCGAGCCGGCGGACGCGGCGCTCGTACGCCTGGGCCGGATAGTCCTCGCCGACGAGCACCGTGGCCAGGCCGGGCCGGACGCCGGCCGAGCGCAGGTCGCCGACCTCCTCCGCGAGACGATCGTGCAGCTCGCGCGCCAGCCGGTTGCCGTCGATCGTCGTGGCCGTCACTCGCTCCCCACCCTGGCCGAGAGCCGAAGCCTACCCTCGTCCGAGCCGGCGCAGGAACTCGGTCTCGTCGATCACCTCGACGCCGAGCTCTTCCGCCTTCGCGAGCTTCGAGCCGGGGTTCTCGCCGGCGACCACGAAGTCCGTCTTCTTCGACACGCTCGAGGCGACGCGCGCCCCGGCCTCCTGCGCGAGCGCAGTCGCCTCCTCGCGCGACAGGCGCTCGAGCCCGCCCGTGAGCACCAGCGTCCTGCCCGAAAGCGCGCCCTCGCCCGGCGCGGTCTCCGGGGGCTCGTCCGCCATCCGAACACCGGCCTTCCGAAGCTTCTCGATCAGCGCGAGGTTCGCCTTCTCGTGGAACCACTCGAACACGCTCTGGGCGATCGCCGGTCCGATCTCGGGGACGGCGTCGATGTCCTCGGCGCTCGCCGCCGCGAGCGCGCCGATCGAGCCGAACGCGCGCGCGAGGACCTGTGCGACGTGCCCGCCGACGTGCCGGACGTTGAGGGAGACGAGCAGCCGCCAGAGCGGCTGGTCCTTCGAGCGCTGGATCGAGTCGAGCAGGTTCGCGATCGACTTCTCGGCGAACCCCTCGAGCTGCGCGAGGTCCTCGGCGGTGATAGCGAAGATATCGCCGGGATCCTTCACGATCCCGCGCTCGAGCAGCTGCATCCCCGTCACGTAGCCGAGGCCCTCGATGTCCATCCCGCCGCGGGAGGCGAACGAGAACAGCCATTCGACGTTGCGGCTCGGGCACGAGAGGTTCGGACAGCGGTGGTCCGCCTCGCCTTCGTTGCGCACCAACGTCGTCCCGCACGATGGGCAGGCCGTCGGGAACCGCCAGATCCGCGCGCCTCGCTTGCGCTTGGGAAGGACCGGACCCACGATCTCGGGGATCACGTCGCCGGCCCGGCGCACGATGACGGTGTCGCCCTCGCGGACGTCCTTGCGGCGCACCTCGTCCTCGTTGTGGAGGGTGGCGTACGTGACGGTCACCCCGCCGACGAACACCGGCTCGAGCACCGCGAACGGCGTCACCTTGCCCGTGC
>JBLNAW010000222.1:0-7604 GCA_050259555.1 Solirubrobacterales bacterium | reverse complement strand
CCGAGCGAGTTCAGGTACGCCGGCATCGTCGAGGTGAGCGTCTTGCCCTCACCGGTCTTCATCTCGGCGATCTGGCCCTGGTGGAGCGCGACGGCACCCATCACCTGCACGTCGAAGTGGCGCTGGCCGATCCGGCGACGGGCGGCCTCGCGGACGCACGCGAAGGCCTCCGGCAGGAGGTCGTCCAGGGTCTCGCCGTTCTCGGCACGCTGCCGGAACTCGGCGGTCTTGCCGCGGAGCTGCTCGTCGGTGAGCTCCTCGACCTCGGGCTCGAAGGTGTTCACGAGGCCGGCGAGCTGCTCGAGGCGCTTCAGCTTGCGGCCTTCGCCGAGCGATCCGAGCTTCTCGATGACCAACGTCGATATCCCTTTCGCGTTCGGGGGGCGGCTCCCTATGGTACCGGAGCCTCCTCGAGAGCTGGCCTCGAGCGGGAGTCGGTCATCCCGCGGGGCGGAGGAGCTCCCGCGTCATGTGGAGGTGTCCCACGTGCTCGCCGAGGTGCGCGAGCGCGTGGGCGGCCGCATACGCGGCGGTCCGAGGCTCCTCGGCCAGGTACGGGTTCCAGTTCGGCGTCCCGACGCGAGCGGGGTCCCAATCGGCACCGTCGAGCACGGCGAGGCAGCGCGCGATCGTGTCTTCGGTCAGGGACGCGAACCCGTCGTCGGCGATCGCGCGGAACTCCGCCTCGCGATCGCGCTCCGGCTGCGGCGCTCCCATCGCCAGACTCAGCCACGACCGCGTGGCCCCGAGCGCGTGCGTCACGATCACCGCGATCGAGTTCGTCTCCCCGCCCGCGGGCGTGGCGTTCAGCTCGTCCACCGTGAGGCCGGCGACCCCGCTCCGGATCTCATCCAGGCTCTCGGCGAGCACCTCGCGGAGCGCCTGGACCGTTGGGTCCGAGGACACGTCAGTTGATCTCGATCATCTTCTCGCGCACGGCGTACACCACGGCCTCCATGCGCGAGTGCAGGTGCAGCTTCTCGAGGATGTTGCGGATGTGGTTCTTGACGGTGTTCTCGGAGATGAACAGCTCCTTCGCGATGTCGCGGTTGTTCATCCCCTGGGCGACCAGGCGCAGGACCTCCATCTCGCGGTCCGTCAGCTTCGGCGCCGGCATCTGCGGCTTCTCGTCCGAGGCCTTGCTGATCGCCGCGAACTCGGTGAGCAGCTTCGAGGCCATCGACGGAGAGATCCGCGACTGTCCGGCCCAGACCGAGCGGATCGCGTCGGCGACCTCCTCGATCGGGATCTCCTTCAGCAGGTAGCCCGAGGCTCCGGCCTTGATCGCCTCGTACAGGTCGGCCTCCTCGTCGCTGATCGTGAGCATGAGGATCTTGACGTGGGGCAGCATGTCTTTGATCTCGCCCGCGGCCTCGATCCCCGACTTCTTCGGCATCCGGACGTCCATCAAGATCACGTCCGGCATCAGTTCCGTGGCCTTCTCGACGACCTCGACGCCGTCGGATGCCTCCCCGACGAGCTCGAGGTCCTCCTCCTGCCCGAGCACCATCTCGAGCCCGCGGCGGAACAGCGCGTGGTCGTCGCACACCATCACGCGGAGCCGTTCGGACCCGGTCCCTTCCTTCGCCTTCTCGCTCACGCGAACCCCCGGTCGCCGCTCACTCTTCCGGCGGCGTCTGCTCGTGGTTGTTGGCCGATTTTACGCGGGTGGCACCCGCGATGAGCCTGCTTCGCTTCTTCTCGTGGTGATCGCGGATCTGCCGCTCGAGCTTCTCGGCGATCTGGTCGAGCGCCGAGTCGACGTCCTTGGCGTCGGCCGTGGCTCGGAAGCTGCGTCGAGGGGTGTCGAACGAGGCCTCGACGCGATGGGTGCCGCCGAGCCTCGGGTTCTTCTCGGAGATGATCTCGACCTGCAGGCGCGTGACCCTCGGCTCCATCCGCTCGAGCCGCCCCAGCTTGTGCGCGGCGACTTCCCGAACGCGGTCGGTGATGCGGGCACCTCGCCCGTTCAGCACGAGATCCATCGCTCCTCCTCCTCCGGACGTCCTGTGCTCAGTATCGACCCACCGGACATGCTCGCGCAGCCCCAAGATGAGGGAGATGGGCTCGCGTCCGGCTGACCTGGTCTTTGCCCCCACACCCGCCTGCGGGATGGATCGCCTCACGGCTTCACCACCTCTCCCGGCGAGGTCTCCCCCGCCGGGGCAGGGCTTACATCTAAACCGCGCCATGCTCAGCGACCAAGGGTCACCTTACGTGGGTCGTTTCGCCCGCGGCTGGCATCGACTACCGGGGAGCGATTCCCCGGGCAACCACAGACCCGGACGCGAGCCCATCGGCGAGTATATCGGCGCCCCCTCTCGCGGGGTGGACGCTGCGCGAGGTCGCGGGGTGAGCGCTCGAGCCGCCGTGAGCAGGCAGACGTGCTGCGCGCCCCCGCGCTCGAGCGCCGCCGCGCAGGCCGAGGCCGTGGCCCCCGTCGTGAGCACGTCGTCCACGAGCAGCACCCCACCCGGCGGCGGCGTCCGTGCCCGGAACCGACCCTGCATGGCGGCGAGGCGCCCCGCCCGGTCCCGCCTGGCCTGCGTCGAGCGGTCGTCCCCCTCGCGCGCGAGGAGTGGAACCACCGGCAGCCCGAGGCGCCGGCCGACGACGAGCGCGAGCGCCCGCGCCTGGTCGAAGCCGCGCTCGGCGGCTCGTCGACGCGAGAGCGGCACCCACGTGACGACCTCGAGCGGCGCCACGGCCTCGGGCCCGGCCTCGGTCCAGGCTCTCGCCATCGCCTCACCGAGCGCCTCGGCCACCGGTCGCCAGCCGGAGAACTTCAGCCGGTGAACGGCCGAGCGCACGGGGCCGCGGAATCGGAACGCGGCTCGAGCGGCGGCGATCGGTGGCGGCGGGCAGTCCCGGCAGGTCGAGCGATCGCCCGCGCTCGGCGAGCCGCACCGCCGGCACCAGGGAGGACGGAGCGGCTCGACCCGTCCGCGACATCCATCGCAGAACGGCCAGGACCCGCGCCCGCATCCCGCGCACCTGCGGGGGAAGACGACCCCGAGGACCTGCTCGAGCATCGGAGCACGCTAGCGCGTGCCGCCGACACTCAGAGAAGGGGGACGTCGAGGGCGGCCTCGGCGCCCCGGCCGCGGCCTTTCAGCTCGATCCGAAGGGTGCCGTGCGCACGCAAGAGCGGATAGGCCGTCACCCGCACGCGGCCGGAGGCCTCGTCCGCCTCCTGCTCGAGGAGCTCGAGCCTCCCCCCGTCGGCGAGCAGGCGGACCTGGACCGGACCCGGCGGATCGACGACGAAGGTGAGCTTCACGGACTCGCCCCCGCAGTCCACGTGGTCGACCAGGACCGTCGAGCGCTCGCCGAGCGCGATCGTCCGGTCCACACGGATCTGCCCGCGCCGGACCGTGGCTCTCGGCCACGCCACCGCGAACCGGCGACCTCCGGGGAACGTGAACGCGTCGCCGTCGACCTCGAGGTCACACTCGAAGCCGTACCAGCCGGCCTCGAGATCGGAGACCATCAGCTCGAACGGCACGAACACGTCCTGGTGCGGGGCGACGTCGAGCGTGGTTGCCGCCACCGGCACCTCGCGCCACGGGCCGCCCGAGACCGCGACCGCGCGGGCCTGCCGGAACACGACCTGGTGGGGATCGCGATCCTCGCCCCGCAGGATGAAGGCGCCCTTCACGGTCGCGGGGAACTTCTCGAACCTCGCGCGCACGGACAGGGCGTCGGTCACGCCGCCCCCCTCGCCGCGGCCAGACCGTGGAGCGCCGGCCCGTAGGGCGGGCGGAGGATGGCCCGCTCGGTCACGATCGCGGTGATCAGCTCGGCCGGCGTGACGTCGAACGCGGGGTTCGCCGCCGGCGTTCCCGGCTCGGCCACGTCCACGCCGAACGGCGAGGTGACCTCCGCCGGGTCGCGCTCCTCGATCGGGATGTCGGCTCCGGTCGGCGTGGCGAGGTCGACCGTCGAGGTCGGCGCCGCGACGTAGAACGGCACGTCGTGGTGCCGGGCGAGCACGGCGAGCGGGTACGTCCCGACCTTGTTCGCCACGTCGCCGTTGGCCGCGATCCGGTCCGCCCCGACGATCACGAGGTCGACCTCCTCGCGCGCCATGAGCGAGCCAGCGGCCCCGTCGGCGATCAGCGTCCTCGGGATCCCCAGCCTGCCGAGCTCCCACGCGGTGAGCCGAGCGCCCTGCAGGACGGGGCGCGTCTCGTCGACCCAGACGTGCGGGCGCCTGCCGGCCCGGTGCGCGGCGATCACGACGCCCAGCGCCGTACCGATGCCTCCGGTACACAGCATCCCCGTGTTGCAGTGGGTGAGCACGTTCGCGCCCTCGGGCACCAGCTCGAGGCCGAGCGCGCCCATCGCCGAGCACGCGTCGCGGTCCTCGGTCTCGATGCGGATGGCCTCGGCGACCATCGCCTCGTGCACGCGCTGGAGGGTGCTGCCGACCGAGCAGCACTGGCCGGTCGCGACGGCCATCATGCGGTCGACGGCCCACGCGAGGTTCACCGCGGTCGGTCGAGCCTGCCGCAGCGTCGTCGCCGCATCCTCGAGCTCGCGCAGCAGCGCGCGCGTCCGCTCCTGCGTCGAGACGGTCGCGGCGAGCGCCATCCCGTACGCGGCGGCGATCCCGATGATCGGAGCCCCGCGGACGGCGAGCGAGCGGATCGCCCCGGCGACATCGTCCACGGTTCGGCACTCGAGCACGACCTCCCGGTGCGGGAGCGCACGTTGATCCAGGATCGCGACCGCGTCCCCGCGCCACTCGACCGGGACGATGCCGGGACCCGTCATCCCAGCTCCCGCTCACGGTCGACGAGCGCGCCCACGGCCTCCGCGAGCGTCAGCGCGTGCGCGTAGGTCCCGTGGGGCTCCCCCTCGGTCCAGCCCTCGGGCACCGAGCCCGCAGGATGCGCGTGGGCGATCGCCCCCGGTCCGTGCTCGCGGTACATCGCGAGGTGCAGCTCGAGGTCCGAGGACGCGCCCGCCGGCGGCGCATCCAGCGTGCCCTCGAGCACGTCGTTCGCGCCCAGATCCGCGAGCTCGGAGCCGGTGCGGGTGATGACGAGGCGCTCCCCGTCGAAGACGGACAGGTTCCCCTCGCTCGCCTTCACGAGCGCGAGGGAGAACAGCGTCCGCCCCGCCGAGCGGAACTCGCTCAGGTCCCCTGCTCCCACGACCGCAGGTACTCCTCCTGCTCGTCGGTCAGCGTGTCGATGCCGACGCCCATCGCCTGGAGCTTCAGCCGCGCGACCTCTCGATCGATGTACTCGGGCACGGGGTAGACCTGCGGTCCGAGCCCCGTGTGGTTCGCGACGAGCCACTCGACCGAGAGCGCCTGGTTCGCGAACGACATGTCCATGACCGCCGCCGGGTGACCCTCGGCCGCCGCCAGGTTCACGAGCCGCCCCTCGCCGAGGAGGTGCAGCCGTCGACCGTCGGCCAGACGGTACTCGTCCACCGATCCGCGGATCCGCCGCGTGCTCACGGCGAGCGAGGCGAGCGCGTTCTTGTCGATCTCGACGTCGAAGTGGCCGGAGTTCGCCATGATGGCGCCGTCCTTCATGACCTCCATGTGCTCCCGGCGGATCACCGCCTTGTCCCCGGTCACGGTGATGAAGACGTCGCCGATGCGAGCGGCCTCCCGGAGAGACATCACCTGGAAGCCCTCCATCGCGGCCTCGAGCGCGGGGAGCGGGTCGACCTCGGTCACGACGACCTGCGCGCCCATCCCTCGAGCACGCGAAGCGACGCCGCGCCCACACATCCCGTAGCCGCACACGACGATCACGCGGCCGGCGAGCAACAGGTTCGTCGAGCGCATGATCGCGTCGATCGTCGACTGTCCGGTGCCGAACCGGTTGTCGAACAGGTGCTTCGTGTCCGCGTCGTTCACGCTGACGATCGGGTACCGCAAGGCGTCGTCGGCCGCCATCGCGCGCAGTCGGATCACACCGGTCGTCGTCTCCTCGGTGCCGCCGAAGACCTCGGGCACCTGCTCCGGGCGGTCCTTGTGGAGCAGGCTCACCATGTCGCAGCCGTCGTCCATCGTCACCTGCGGGTGGTGATCGAGCACCGCGCTGATGTGCCGGAAGTAGGTCTCGTTGTCTTCACCCTTGATCGCCTGGGTCGGTACGCCGGCCTCGGTCAGCGCCGCCGCGACGTCGTCTTGGGTCGAGAGCGGGTTCGAGGCGCAGAGCGCCACGTCCGCGCCGCCGGCCTTCAGCGCGAGCATCAGGTTCGCGGTCTCGGTCGTCACGTGCAGGCACGCGCCGATGCGCACGCCGTCGAGCGGCCGCTCCTTCTCGAACCGCTCTTTGATCAGCGCGAGCACCGGCATCTCGTTCGCCGCCCACGCGATCCGCTCGCGTCCCTCCTCGGCCAGGCCGAGATCCCTCACGTCGCCGTCCATCCGTCTCCTTCCGCAAGGACCTGCTCGATCACGGCGCCGACCGCACCGGCCAACGCATCCGAGGCCGCCACGACGTCCGCGTGCTCGATCGGAACACCGACCTGGTTCGTCACGAAGAACAGCCCGAGCACCCGCATCCCGAGCGCGCGTGCCGGCACCGCTTCCGGCACGACCGACATCCCCACGACGGCCGCGCCCGCCGAGCGCAGGTGTCCGATCTCGGCCGGTGTCTCGTACATCGGACCGGGCATCGCGGCATACACGCCGCGGGAGACCGGGAGTCCTCGCGCCGTCGCCGCCGCGACCGCGAGATCCGCGAGCTCGGGGTCGTACGCGCCGACCATGTCCACGAACGGCGGCGCGCCGTCGGGCCGTCGCCACCCCCGGAGCGGGCTCTGGCCGAGGAAGTTGAGGTGGTCGGTGCCCACGACGAGATGGCCCGTGTCGAGCCCTTCGCCGATGCCGCCGGCCGCGGCCGTGAGGATCGCGGTCCCGGCCCCGAGCAGCCGAGCCACGCGGATCGGGAGCGCGCACACCGACAGCTCGTTGCCCTCGTAGAAGTGGATCCGGCCTCGGAACACGGCGACCGGGACGTCCGAGAGGTGCCCGAGCACGAGCTTCCCCGCGTGCCCCGGCACCGTCGGCTGCGGGAAGCCCGGGAGCTCCGCGAACGAGAACGTCGCCTCCTCACGGACGGTGGTCATCGCGGCGCCGAGCCCGCTGCCGAGCACGACGACCACCCGCGGCTCGAGCGCCGTGCGTTCGCGGATCACCTCGGCCGAGGCGTCGGCGAAGGTGTCGGCGGGTGCGGGGAGCTCCGTCGTATTCATGCGAGCGCCGCCTTCAGGCGCGCGATCGCCTCGACGGGCGTCGGGTCCGCGCCGTGCGCGAGCCCGAGGTACGTCGAGGTGAAGTCCCCCACCATCACGAGCGACAGCAGCCGGGCGAGCGCCGATCGCCCACGCGCCCAGACCTCGTGCGTCCGGGCCCCGCTCTCCTCCGCGATCGCCCGCGAGAGCTCGAAGCGCGCGGCGACGTCCGGGTGCTCGCCATCATGACGGAGCGCCACGACCGAGAAGCCGTGCCCTCGGTCCTGCGACCAGCCGACGACCTCGTTGTGATCGAGCTCGGGCAGCGCCGACGCGAACGCCGGCGTCTTGCCGTTCTCGTTCATCTGCGTCTTCCAGCGGGCGGCCGCGACGGCCGCGAG